>JASFMF010000043.1:0-8584 GCA_050117705.1 Phycisphaerales bacterium | reverse complement strand
GTGATTTGTCCGGAGACGAAGAGGCCGCCATCGACTACTACGGTCAGATTGCTAAGTGTTCGCCGGTTTACGTAAGCGCCCTGTTGAATTTAGCCGTGCTTTACGAAGATAACAGCCAATACGACAAGGCTCTGAAATGCGTCGATACGGTTCTGGAGAATCATCCGAATCATCAAAGAGCAATCCTGTTTAAAAGAGACATCGAAAGCTCTAAAACAATGTTCTACGATGAGGAAAAAGAAAAGAAAAAGACCCGTAAAAATCAGATTCTTGAAACGCCTATTTCCGACTTCGAGCTTTCTGTTCGAAGCAGAAACTGCCTGAAAAAAATGAAAATCGAAACACTCGGTGACCTTCTGAATATCACCGAAGCGGAACTTTTATCTTACAAAAACTTCGGCGAAACGTCCCTTAGAGAAATCAAATCGATTCTCGACCCGAAAGGTTTGACTCTTGGGATGGCGCTGGAGGAAAAGCAGCTTCCTTCAGTAGAAATCCCGGAGGGCAGTGCCATGTCAGACGAAGATGAAGGGCTCAGAAACAAACCTGTCGATGACCTCCAACTATCAGTGCGAGCCCGAAAATGTCTGCAAAAACTTAATCTTCGTTCAATAGGTGAGTTGACACATAAAACCGAGGCGGAGCTTCTCGGCTGTAAAAACTTCGGCGTAACAAGCTTAAATGAAATTAAAAAATCCCTCACAAACCTTGGATTAAAGCTGCGAAGTCTGGATTAACAGATTGACTATCGACAACATTCTAATAAATATATTATTACAACACTCCGCAAAACAGGGATTGGGAAATTGACATTGTCCACCACCATCCAACTGGCAACAACTCCCGTTAAAATCCCTATGCAGATGTTTTCAGGTCGGCGATATTCTTCGACATCGAGCATAAAATTAATAGCCCTCTTAATTTTACTGGTAATTCCCATTGGCTGTAAACGCCGGCAAGTCATAAAACCCACCAGCCAGATGGATATCGAACCACAGTTCTGGGTAAGAGTTCTGCTGTTTAATAATATCGAAGCCTGTACGCTTAAAATTAACTCTTCATTCAGTATTACAGACGACCCCAACCAACAAACACAGCTTCCAACAGCACAATATGGACAAATCGATGAACCAATAAGCATCCAGCTAACAAACGGTGGAATTACAATCGGAGGCCGGTCATTCTTAAATGAAGAGATAACTATTTTTCCCGATGGCTTACATATCTTTAATCTAAACGGAAATTACTATCGCGGCAAATTAAAGTTTATAATCAATTCCGATGACAATTCTTTCGATGCCATCAATCTGGTTCCGCCTGAGGCGTATTTGGCCGGTGTAGTAGGCGCTGAAATGCCCAACTACTGGGAACCGGAGGCGCTCAAAGCTCAGGCAATTGCAGCAAGAACATACTGCTTCCATATTAAAAGACAATTCGGTGAGGGGCGTGAATGGGATATGAGAAAAACAGCAGCCCATCAAGTCTATCGCGGCGTTAGCGCCGAATCCAACCATGTATGGGAAGCTATTACTCAGACGGCAGGCCAAGTTCTGGTTTGCAATCAAGCCGACGGTGTAGAAGATATTTTTCCGTCTTACTACAGCGCAGTCTGCGGAGGCCATACCGAAAACAGCAAAAACGTATTCGGTGATTCATTCGAGACGCTCATCGGCGTGCCCTGCTCTTATTGCAAGGATGTTGCAAAATCCAAGTTTTTCTTCTGGCCAACAATTCAATTCGATAAGGCTGATGTTATAACGAAACTTTTGCAAAGGTATCCAAGCTTAAAGCAACTTGGTGAAATCACGGACATTACAATCGACAGTCAAAGTGACTATCCAGAATTTTCAAGAATAACCAAAATTTCACTCTCCGGCTCAAATGGTAAGAGCGACTTTTTAAGAGCTGAAGATTTTCGTCTGGCAATCGACCCTACGGGTAGAAAAGTGAAAAGCGCAATTTACAAGTTTACCACACAGGACGATAAATGGTCGTTTACGGCCGGCAGAGGCTGGGGGCATGGTGTGGGAATGTGCCAGTGCGGGGCCCAGGGGATGGCAAGAAAAGGCAAAGACGCAGAGCAGATACTTTCCTACTACTATCCGGGTTCAAAAATCACCAAATTATATTAAGATGAGTAACTTCGAAATCTTACATAAAGATTCAAACTCGGCAGCGAGGGTTGGATTGTTAACAACCGCACACGGACAGGTCGAAACTCCGGTTTTTATGCCGGTCGGCACCGCCGGTGCGGTAAAAGGTATTACCCCACAACAGCTTAAAGAAACCGGCTGCGAACTTGTTCTGGCCAATACATACCATTTGCTGCTCAGGCCCGGGGTTGAAACGGTTGAGAAAATTGGCGGGCTGCACAAGCTTATGTCCTGGGAGGGACCGATACTGACAGATAGTGGTGGATACCAGGTTTTCTCTCTAAGCTCATTGACAAAAATCGACGACCAAGGCGTGGAATTCGCCAGCCATATAGACGGTGCAAAAATATATCTGAATGCTGAAATTGCAACAGACATACAAAATAAATTAGGCGCCGATATAATAATGTGCTTCGATGAGTGTACGCCTTTTCCAATCGACAGGTCGAAACTTGAAACAGCCGTAGATAGAACTATTACCTGGGCGAAACGTTCAAAAGAAGCACACAAAAATCCGAATCAATTGCTTTTCGGCATTGTTCAGGGCGGAATAGACCCTGAATTACGAACATACTGCGCATCGGAACTCGTCAAGACAGGATTCGACGGATACGCTATCGGCGGGCTAAGTGTGGGCGAAGGACACGAGAATATGGCAAAAACCGTCACTCATACGACAAAGCTTCTGCCTGAAGATAAGCCACGTTATCTTATGGGTGTCGGTATGCCGGAGGATATTATTGCCGCCGTTAAAGCAGGTGTCGATATGTTCGATTGTGTTTTACCGACCAGAAACGGACGAAATGCCTTTGCTTTTACACAAAACGGAGGTTTGCGACTGAGGAACAGCGTACATATAGATGACACCAGGCCAATCGAGGTTGATTGTGATTGTTACTGCTGCAGAAACTTCAGCCGGGCGGCCTTACGGCATTTCTTTAATTCAGGGGAAATGCTCGGGCCAATCCTCTTATCGGTGCATAATCTGGCATTTTATCAGAAACTAATGGCCGGCATAAGGCAAGCTATAAAAAGAAACGAATTTAACGACCGGACAAAAATAATTGATTATTGATAAAAAGATGAAAAGTCGTTAGTATTTGCCATTTAACCGTCGGAATAACCGCTGGTTATCTCAATACAAAACCCAAAACGTGATATTACGAAGGGAAATAAAAATGAATAATATATGGATATTGGCACAGGCAGGCAGCAACGAGGAGCCTTCCACCATTACATCAGAACCAGTTAATTCGGAACAAACAACCACTACAACAACAACTCCAGCAGATACCAACGGTACCGAGAATATACCCCAGAGAAAAAGCCCTTTCGGCAGCTACGGCCAATTTATTTTTCTTGGCCTGATGTTCGTTCTGATGTACGTGATACTTTTCAGAGGACCACGCAAAAAACAACAACAGCACAAACAAATGGTCCAAACCCTGGCGAAAAATGATAAAGTCAGAACAATCGGCGGTATAATCGGAACCGTAGTCGATATTAAGGGTGATGAGGTTACGCTTAAAGTGGATGAGTCAAATAATACGAAAATTAAAGTGTTATCTTCGGCAATTGGAAGGAATATGTCGCAGGATAAGTCGTAAATCAACAAATATAAAGACGAATAAATATACGCATTAACTTAATATGAGGAAGTTATGAATAAGAAACTAATGCCGAAAATAGTTTTAATCATCGTACTGGTGGGTGTCTCAATCTGGACTTTATATCCTCCAAGCAAGACACTCAAGCCCGGCATAGACTTAGCAGGCGGGACAAGCCTTATCTATGAAATCGACACCCACGGCCTTACAGAAGCAGAAAAAAAAGACCTGGCGCCAAGAATGATAACGGTCATTCGAAGGCGAATAGACCCCGCCAATATCCAAAACCTCCTGTGGCGTCCTCTGGGCAGCACACGCTTCGAAATACAAATGCCCTTAGCAAGTACTGAGGCGCGAGAAAAACGAGGTGAGTTCGACAAAGCCCGTGAACAACTGCTGGAAAAAAACGTTAGCAGAGCCAGGATTATGAGATCGCTCGACTTACCAACAGAAGAGCAAACCGAGGCTTTCAAGAGTTTTGCACAGGAAGACCCTAACAGACTGGAAATTCTTCAGAGCCTCGCCGGTTTGTACGAAGAACGCAAGGACCTGCAAAATAAAAGAGATGAATTAAATAACCAGATTACATACGCTGAAGACCAAATTTCCTTAGCCGGACTCGACCTGGAAAAGATAAAAACAAACAGAATCGATTGGGCCAAACTAAACGAACAACAATTACAAGATGCACTGAAAAATCTTGCCGATGCCAACGATAATCTTGGTATGCTGACCGATTACATAAAAAGCTTCGCAGACTGGTCCGAGACCGTTAACCAACTGACCGACCCTAACAAGAATACTTCATATAAAGAAGCCATAATGTCTATCGACCAGTTGAACCTCAGTGAAGACCAGTTAAATCTCGGCCTCGAATTACCCGAAAAGTCATCTGAACGCAGGGAGAAAATCGCAAAACTCAAAGCGGACTTCCCCGACAGAACTAATGAAATCGATAATGTTGTTAAAGCATTCGATGAATATCGTCCATTCAGAGGCAGGCTCGATGACCCCAAAGACCTTCAGCGTATGCTTAAAGGCGCAGGAATACTGGAGTTTAGAATACTTCCTACACAAGGACACCCCGATGTAGATATGGATTTGATGCTAAGCTACGTCGAAAGACTCAGAGAAAAAGGGCCAAAATACGCATCAGATACTAATTATATATGGTGCGAGATAGAAAATATCGAAGACTGGAACGTAGTCGACGAAGAAGAGCGACCTTCAGTCATTGCAGAATTCGGCGATAAATATTACGTCCTCGCAAGCAATAAGACAAATGAAACTATGCTGCACAGCCCGAATACAAGACAGTGGAAACTGGAAAAGGCCAGTCCATCAACAGACAGGCTGGGCCGGAGGGCTATCGGTTTTCTACTCGACGACAGAGGCGGAAATTTATTCGGCAATGTAACGGAGAAAAATATCGGCAAACCTCTTTGTATCCTACTCGACGGCATTGCAATATCTGCGCCAAATATCGAAAGCAGGATACGCAAGCAAGGTATAATAACAGGCGGCTTCTCTCAAACAGAACTCGAGGACATGATTAACAAACTGAACGCCGGCTCTCTGCCCGCCCGGCTGATAGAGCAGCCCATTTCCGTAAATACAATAGGCCCCTCCATAGGCGCCAACAACCGCGACCAAGGTATAAAAGCCGGCTTCATCGGACTTATCGCAGTCATTATATGTATGGCGATTTACTACTGTTTGTCCGGCTCGATTGCAGACGTGGCATTGCTTATGAATATGCTTTTTGTGCTGTCAATAATGGCAGGTGTGCGTTCAACTTTCACATTGCCGGGAATCGCGGGTATCATACTAACAATCGGTATGAGCGTCGATGCCAATGTACTGGTCTTCGAAAGAATCCGCGAAGAACAAATGAAGGGCTCATCCCTTAGAATGGCTATAGCAAACGGATACCAAAGAGCATTCCGAACTATTTTTGACGCGAACCTGACTACATTCATTACGGCCGCCATCCTTTACTGGCGTGCATCGGAAGAAGTTAAGGGCTTTGCCATCGTACTTATGCTCGGTATCGCATCAAGTATGTTCACCGCGCTGTTCGTAACGCGTGTAATCTTTGACCTTCTCTTATCCAGGCGAATTATCAAAGACCATTTATTTATGCTGCGTCTGATACACAAACCAAATATAAACTGGATGCGCTTAAGACCGATTTTCTTCGGTATCTCAATTGTGCTGATAACAGCAGGGCTGGTAGTATTTTTTACAAGAGACGATACACAAAATAATAAATACGATATCGAGTTCACGGGCGGAACGAGTGTCCAGATACATCTAACAGAACCGCTGGCCAGACAGGAAGTAGAAGATAAAATTCGTAAAATAGGGTCTGATTTGAACAATCCGGCCCTGGCGACGGCAACTGTCTACAGCGTCGGAAAATCAAATAAACAATATGAAATTAATACCACTGAAACAAATAAAATAACCGTTACAACCACCCTGACGCAAGCCAGCCAGAAGACAGATATCGAACTAACAGATACCATTAGAAAAGCCCAGGAGCAATTCAGCGGCGAACTAAGCAATCTGCTTGTAACACGAAGCACAGATAACCCCTCACAACTCATGATAACAACGAGCCAGATGAACCAATCGCTGGTCAAAGATGTGCTGAGCGCAGCCTTTCCAGAGGCCGACATATCAGAACCACAAGTCGATGAGGTTGTCAATAACGCAATACTGACAGCTTTTGCGGGTCAATTGGAAATCCAACAAAACCTTCAGCCAACAATAACCTCCCAGGAAAAAATTTCTGAGGAACTGGTAGGCTCTTATCCAGAACTTGTTGATTTTCCGGGCGGTGTCCGGATTGAGTGCCGAATCAACCGGCCTTCTACATTAGAGGACATCAAGCAAAGAATGAATGCTTTACAATTCAAGCCGGACACGCAAAATCTTAGTCGATATCCCTATGAAATCTTCGGGCCGAACCTCACAACACCTGAACCAAACCAACCTATTAACTCTTTTGTTTACGTAAGTGCAGAACAAGAGGCAGGATTTCGTGAATTAAGCGATGACGAATGGACACGGTTCGTGGAAAACGAAACAGTTAAAGTCTTAGCTGCAACCAGACTCGAAACTTCACTGCCGCGCGTCAGACAATTTGACCCCTCGGTAGGTAAAGAACAAAAGCAACGCGCCCTGATTGCAATAGTTCTATCGTTATTTGCGATTGTTACCTATATATGGATTCGATTCGGAAATATCCGATACGGCATCGCTGCAATTACAGCGTTAGTACATGACGTATGTATCACACTTGGTGCCGTGGCCGCCTGCACCTACATCGCATCGAAACCAATCGGTGAAATGCTTTTAATCGGAGACTTCAAAATCAACCTTGCAATGATAGCCGCTTTCCTGACATTAATCGGATACTCGCTTAACGACACAATTGTCGTCTTCGACCGTATCAGGGAAAACAGGCGAAAGAATGTCCTTAACCCACAGATAATCACCGACAGTATCAACCAGACTATTTCCAGAACCATTATGACGTCCTTCACGACATTTATAGTCGTACTGATAATGTATATCTTCGGCGGTCCGGGCTTAAGAGGTTTTACCTTTGCAATCGGTCTCGGTATCATCGTTGGAACATATTCATCCATCGCGATAGCCGCTCCAATATTGTTGCTTGGGAAAAAGATAACAAAAGGAAAAAGCTAACAGCGTTATTAAACTAAAACTAAAATCCATAATAAAAAAACTCACAAGTTATTTTTTAACTTCGGTTTAGGAACAAATTTTTGGGTTTTTACTCTCACACCTTTCAATGATACCGAAGGACATGAAAATTGGATTGCTTCTGGGCATGGTTCTGGTAACGATTGCTATGCTCTGGCTCGCCACCGGTCACGGTTTAATTCTAAAAACAACCAGTCCGGAATCTCGTAGTACTACACAACAAGAAGGTTCCATCTCATCGAGCAATCTTTCAAGGAACAATTCGGACCAAGCAGGTGACGCATCCACAATTGATAATCCAACAAAACAGCCAGATTTAACGATATATGAGCAAGCTGAGAAAATACAAACCAAAAAGTTCCACATTATACGTGATGGCGAGACTCTTTCGGATATTTCACGTACTTACTACGGCACAGCAAATGAATGGCAAAAAATTTTCAACGCAAACAGGGAAACAATAAAAAACGTCAACAAACTCAAGCCGGGGACAAAAATAGTTATACCCGATTAAAATCAGATACCAAGAAAAGTGTAAAAACCACGATGTGTCGTTATTACAGGGATTTTGCCGCTTCCTGGTCAACAAGCCAGGTGACTTTATCAAGAATTGGCCAAAGAACGTGAACGGGATACCGCACTTCATCCGGCTCACTGGTTAAAACTTCTTTGAGTATTTTAGCTTTTTCGGGGCCGGAAACCAAAATAGTCAAATGAGAAGCGGCACGTAAAACCGGATGCGTTAAGGTTATCCTGTTAAGCTTCTCATCCATAACATAAACAACACAAGCCAGATCCTCCGTATCAAACATCGCATACGAATTCGGGAACAGAGAACCTGTATGTCCTTCAGCGCCCATGCCGAGCATAATTAAGTCAAATTGAGGGGTTTTCTTCTCATCAAGACCAAAAACATCTCGAATGGTTTGCTCATAATATTGAGCAGCAGCTTTGAAATCATCGTGCTCGGTGGGGATTCTGTGTATATTACCTTCGGGGATGGTTACTTTACCCAAGAAAGTATCGGCCGCCAGTTTATAATTACTCCAATCCGAATCCGGCTCAACGTATCGCTCATCAACCCAAAACAAT
>JASFMF010000042.1:0-8666 GCA_050117705.1 Phycisphaerales bacterium | reverse complement strand
GTACACATTTATAATTTCTTCCTTGTATTATCTTCTGTATTCTGTTTTCCGTCTCACTCATACCTCAACGCCTCCATTGGGTCGACTTTCGCTGCCCGTCGGGCAGGAATCCAGGCGGCCAGGACCGAAACCAGGAGTATCATGATCCCGGAACCTGTTAGGGTGACAGGGTCATGAAGTTTGACTCCCCAAATATAACTCCGTATGACGCCCATGGTGGCGAGTACTACAGGCAATCCTAGAAGCACGCCTAAAATA
This sequence comes from Phycisphaerales bacterium, assembly GCA_050117705.1. Lineage (GTDB taxonomy): Bacteria > Planctomycetota > Phycisphaerae > Sedimentisphaerales > Anaerobacaceae > NIOZ-UU13. The sequence goes on along the minus strand of JASFMF010000042.1, from coordinate 8,408 downwards.
CCCAAGAAGAGGGAACTGCGAAGAATGGGAGCGAGCACCTGCTTTCTGGATGCCCCGAGGGCGACGCGAACACCAACTTCTCTGGTGCGTTGTGTGACCTGGAAGGCCTGGAGTCCATAGAGTCCCAGGTACAGGAGAAAGACCGCCATCAAGGCGGCGCCACAGGCAATATGGGCCAAATTTCGCTCGCGTTTAAAGCTTGAAGCGATTCGGTCGTCTAAGGGCAGTATGTGATCGAGAGTGACAGTGCTATCAATACCAGCGATCGCCTTGCGCATGGCTGGTATCAAGGTTTCCGGCGGAACCGTCGTGCGCACGGTATAGCAGAGCCGTGCGGTATTCTCATTCCGACGATAATGAAAGAACACATGGGGATCTATTTCCTCTTTTATATTTTCGCATCTAAAGTTTTGACACACACCGATGACTTGTTTCTCGCCAAGTGACGTGAGTATGAGCCTGCCAATAGGATCTTTATCCGGAAACAACTGCCGCGTCAGTAATTCGTTAATGATCACCGCTTTGGATTCACCCTCGTCATAGGTCGCCCTAAAATCGCGGCCCCTAATTATGGGAATTCCCATGGTGGTGAAGTAGGCGTTGCCTACATTTCTGTAGCTCATGCGAACACCATTATCACCATCACCGATGCTTCCGCTGCTTCCGCCTATACTTCCGCTTCCGTCGATTATGAGAAACCTGTCTGAACGGGTTAGAGCCTGTACACCGGGTAAGGAGGTAATGGCCGCAGCGGCCCGATCGTGGAAATTCTCGATACGCTCACCTTGATAACCCGCTGAACCTGGATTTATTACAAAGGTCAAGAGGTTCTCCGTATCAAATCCTTTGTCTGCATGGCTCAAGCGCAGCGAGGTTCGAACAAACAATCCGGCCCCTACCAGCAGAAGAAACGCCAGTCCCACTTGTGCGATCACGAGGGTCTTTCCCAATCTAAGGGGCAGTCTTCTGGTTGTTCCTTTTTCGCGGAGACCGTCAACAGGATTGAGTCGTGTAGACCGGAAGGCCGGAAGGAGGCCGAATATCAGCAAGGTGATGACGGACAGCGTCAGGGTGAATCCAATGACCAGACCGTCGTTTCCTAAGTCCAAACCAGACGTATGAATCCAGACTATTTTGGCGATTGCAGTCTTGGACCACGATCCCAATAGCAGTCCCAATCCTGCCCCCAGGCATGATAACAGAGCCGTCTCTACTAACAGCAGGCGTATCAACTGCCAACGTCCGGCACCCAGCGCTCCACGTATGGACAGATCATGCTGGCGTACGGCACCACGGGTTAGAAGCAAACCGGCGAGATTGACGCATACAATCAAGAGAACAGCGGCCATGATCGGTATCAGTACCCGCAAGGGTTTTAGCTTATAGACGGTATATCGTTCACGGCCACGGGCGCCATCCTCAAAAAGAATCGATAACCATTTCTCAGGATCATTAGTAACATCGGGGTATATGGCCCGCTGAAATAACATCGCACATTGCTCTTGGACCTTCTGCTCGTGACGGGCATCGATTCTTGCCATAATCCCTACGGCCCCGACCTTGGGATGAACAGCAGAAATAGGGACATATACATCCATGGTTCGTCCGATTTGGGGGCCGAGGAAATTCTTGGGGAGTACACCGACGACTGTAAATGCAATCTCCTTCACAGTGATAGATCGTCCAAGGACCTTCGGATCACCATTCAAGTGCTGCTTCCAAAATGCATGAGAAACAACCGCGACCAGATCGGCCCCCGGGCGATCGTCGTCAGGCCGTAGGGTCCGTCCTAGAAAGGCCTCTAATCCTAACCCTTCGAAAAAATTACCGGAAACGGTCATGCTCCCGGCTCTGCACTGCTGGTCTTCCACATAGATCCGCCCTCCGAGGCGTCCCGTTGCCATGATTTCCGTTGCATCCGTAACGTTATCCCGCAAGAGACAGTAGTTCTGATAGGAAAAAAGATCGGCGGTCCAATTCCCATTCGGCAAACGCTTTATGAAATTGTTGTCAACCGAGGCCCTTGATTCTTTGCCCTCCCATCTGATGACATGTAATTCATTAGGTTTGTGTACCGGTAGAGAACGCAGCTTTACGGCATTGAGCATACTGAAGATGACAATGTTCGCACCAATCCCCAATGCCAATGAAAGCACCGCCACAGCGGTAAAAACCGGACTCTTGATAAGTTGTCTTAAAGCGAATTTAATGTCATTGATTAAAGTACTCATTTATAATTCCTTCTGTATTCTGTCTTCTGTGTTCTGTTTTCTGTCTCACTCATACCTCAGCGCATCCATTGGATTAATTCGTGTAGCCTTTCTGGCCGGAATGTAACAGGCCAAAAATGTAGCACCAGCTAACACGGCTGTTACCAGTAAAAACGTAACTGGATCTGTTGCTGTCACTTCGAACAGGAAACTGCTCATAAGCCGGGTGATTGCAAAGGCACCGATAAGACCGATTCCGGTCCCAATCAAAATAAGCTTTCCGCCGTGTGTCAATACCAATCGCAGTATATCGAGGACACATGCTCCTATAGCCATTCTTATACCTATTTCGTTCGTACGTCTTGAAACCGAATAGGCTATCACCCCATAAATACCCAGCACTGAAAGTAACAAGGCACTTAGCGCAAATAGCCCCAGAACTTTCGTAGTTAAACGGCGCATTAAAGATCGCTCGGCCACGATTGTTTGGAGCGTCCGAATTCTGGAGACTGGAAGGTCAGGATCAAGCTGTAAAACAGCTTTTTGAATCGGATCGATTAATCGCATCGGGTCACCTTGTGTTCGTACTACTAAGGTCACACCATGAAATGATCCCTGATAAGCGGACAAGTATAGAGATTCACGTGAGTCCCTATCCACACCATAGTGCTTGACGTGACTAACAAGACCCACAACTTCATACCATGTACCGTTCGAATCAGGTGTAGCGCTTCGCTGCAAACGCTTTCCTATAGGATTCTCATCAGGCCACCATTTGCGTGCGAATCTTTCATCAACGATAATTACAGGTTGGGAGTCTTTTGAATCGTGTTCCGTGAAGAAACGCCCTTCCAGTAAACGAATTCCCATTGCCTTAAAGAAACCCGGACCCACCCTGTTGTATTCTGCAAATGGATCTTGGCCAGGTTCTGGAATAGGCGCACCCTCAACATAGTATGGTGATTGCCAGCCTCCCATCATGTTCCGGGTTATACCGGCATATTTAACTGAGTGCATGGGTTTAACCTGCTCGATAAATTTCTTATAGAAAGCGTACTTCGATTCATCATTTGGATATCTGCTATACGGCAAGTCAACCCTTAAAGTCAATGTACTATCCGGATTATAGCCCGGGTCAGCCTGTATATAGTTGATGAAACTGCGGAACATAAGTCCGGCCCCAACCAGCAAGACAAGCGCTAAAGCAATCTCGGAAACAACTAAAACATCTCGCAAACGGCTATGTCCCAATCCCGTGGTTGTAGCCCGACCGCTATCTTTCATTGTGGTGCTAATGTTAACTTTTGATGAACGCCAGGCCGGGAATAAGCCGAATATTAGACCGCTACCCAATGTTATAACAAGTGTGAATAGTGTTAATCTTATATCGATATGAAATATCATTTCAGTGTTTTGATATACGGAGTCGGGAAGTTGTGCACACAAAATATTATAACCCAATTTAGCCACAACGATTCCCAAAGCGCCTCCCAAAATCACAAGTATTAAATTTTCACATAGTAATTGACGAATAATCCTCAGTCGCCCAGCTCCAAGAGCACTGCGTATAGAAAATTCCTGAATTCGATCTGTAGAGCGTACAAGCAGCAGGTTGGCTATGTTAACGCACACTATCAGGAGAACAAATACCACAGCACACATCAACACAAGTAAAGCTGGTCTTATATCACCTGTGACTCGTTCATGAAATCCATCACATACAATACTACAACCGGCATTGGAATCAGGATAGGCCTCTTCCAGTTGCGCTGCCACACGTTTCAAATCATCTCGAGCTTGAGATAAAGTTACTCCCTCTTTGAGCTTCCCAATCCCCTCCGTGCCTTGATGCATTGCCCTGCCCATAAACCATCCGTGTCTTGCCAACAGACCAATAGGAGTCCAGATATCTACAGGATTCCCTGCAATGGGTGGAAAGTTAAATGATGAGGGTAATACTCCAATTACCACATATACATTGTCATCTAAGATTAGAGATTGACCGATGGCTTCCGGCTTGCTTTCAAATCGGCGCTGCCAGAAATCCTGACTGATAATAACAGTCGGTTCGGCTTCGGCCCGGTCATCGGCTTGTTCGAAAAGTCTCCCTGCAACTGGATTTACGCCAAGCATCGGAAGGAAATCAGAGCTCACTTGCAGAGATCTGATTCGTTCTGGTATATCTCCACCCGTAAGATTGTGACTTGAATTCCTATAACAAGCCATTTCTTCGAAAGTCTGATTTTCCTTTTGCCAATCTAAGAAGTTTGAATAGGCAATTGACATTCGCCCAAAGGTCGCATGCGTCTCCGTGAAATCCACCAAACGCTCAGCGTCATCATATGGAAATGGCCGCAGCAAATATGTATTAACAAAACTGAAGATTGCTATATTTGAGCCGATGCCCAGGGCCAAAGTAAGAACTGCAATCACCGTAAAGCCGGGCTTTTTCATCAGCATCCGAAAACCATATTTAATATCATTCCATAAAGCAGTCATTTATAATTCCTTCCTTATACTGTCTTCTGTATCCTGTATTCTGCTTCACTCATACCTCAACGCTTCCATCGGGTCGATTCTCGCCGCCCGGCGTGCCGGAATCCAGCATGCCAGCAGGGATACGGTTGTTACGACAACAATGACAAGCCCGTAGGATATCGGATCAACAGGGCTGACATTGTAGAGCAATGATGTCAAGGACCGACTGAGAACCAGGGAACCAACCGTACCGACAAACAGGCCCAGGCTGGTCAGAATCAGTCCGGTTCGCAGGATGGATTTCAAAACATCCAGTGGGCGTGCTCCGAAGGCCATGCGAATTCCGATTTCACGTGTACGCTGCGATATAGTGGAAGCGGTGACGCCATAGAGACCCACCATGATGAGAATCAACGCACTGCCGGCAAAAAGGTCTATCACCAAGCTGCTGAGGCGGTGGAGGGCCTGGGTGTCACGTACGATGCCCTGCATGGGCTTCATGGCGTTAATCGGTTGCTGGGCATCAACCGCCCACACAGCATGACGCATGGGTTCTGTAAGTGTTAACGGATCTGTTTGCGTTCGGGCCATAAAAATTATCCTAGCCATGCAGGCCTGAGACAGAGGTTGATACATGTGGGGGCTGGTCTGCTCGTTGATGCGGGTGCTGGTCTGGTGGTTACCCACGACGCCAATGATTTCGCAGGGCGATCCCAGTTCAATACGCTGCCCAATCGAGTCCTGATTAGGGAAATAACGCCGCTCAAATTCCTCGTCCACGATGGCAACTCGATGGTTGCCCTCATCTGTGTCCTGAAAGAGACGTCCCTTGATGAGAGGCAAGCCAAGCGTTGTGAAGTAGTCCGTACTGACCGTGCGGAACTCAGCGGCTGTTGTGACATTGGGTGACAGTGCCGCGCGGCTGAGGATACGGAATCCTTGCATGTGGTTGTAGTCGGATACTGGATGGATATTGGTGGCGGCCACACTCGAGATGTCCGGAATGCTTCGAAGTTGTGCTAAAACTGCCTGGCAAAAGGCGGCGCGTTGCTGATCAGTCTTATAGGCCTCACTTTGGGGAAGTGTCATCTGCAGGGTCATCAGGTTCACGGGATTGAAACCTGGAGAACTCCAGCGTAATTGAATAAGACTCTTTACCAATAGGCTGGCACCCACGAGAAGAACAACAGCCAGAGCTATCTCGGTAGTGACCAGGAGATTGGCTATCTGGCGTCCATACCGACTCTGACTGGATCCGCGTGCCTTGGTATGCAGGCTCTGTAGAGGATTTGCCTGTGAGGTCTTCCAAGCCGGTAGCAATCCAAAGCAGAGCGTGACTAAAACTGATAGGACTAGGGTAAAAAGCAGAATACCGGGATTCACGGTGATGCGGGGTATACCGGCCATGCCGCCGGAGGATGCGATCAGACTCATCCCTTGGCGCAGTAGCTCCATGCTTCCGACCGCTCCGGCAAATCCTATCAAACCCGCAATCAGGGCCACGAACAAACATTCGATGAGTACCAGACGACTAAGCTGCCAACGTCCGGCACCCAGGGCCGAACGAACGGCCATCTCCTGTGAGCGTAGGTCCATGCGTGACAATAACAGATTGGCGATGTTGGTGCTGGCAACAAGCAGGAGCGACACGGCCGCTGCCATCATTGTCACAACGCTGCCGCGAACCTTGCCGAAGAGCAATTCCTGCAAGGGGATGATCAGTGCGGTGAAGCCGGTATTCGAATCAGGGTATTGCGCCTCCAGACGGGCTGCGATGGTTTTCATCTCCACGGAAGCCTCTTCCGGGGTGACGTTCGGGCGCAATCTTCCCAATATCACGTATGAGTGACTATAGCGCGGCATTGATGAAGCTGATGAAAGAGGGATATAAAACTGAGACGGGACACCCTGGCGGTAATCCATGTCGGGGTGCGCAATGCCTACAACACGGTAAACCCGGTTATCCAGAGTGACGTCTTGTCCGAGAATATTCGGATCCTTACCAAAGGCCTGTTGCCAGAGTGTGTGACCGAGGATCACCACTTGCGCTTGATCGGCCGACATCTCTTCCGGCAAGAAGGATCGCCCCAGAACGGGTTGCTTACGGAATACCTCAAAGAGATTGTCGGTAATGGCCCATCCTATCAATGCCAACGGGTTATCCCGACCGGTCAGGTTCATGGTGCGGTAACCCTGGGCCGCCAATGTCTCAAAGACCGTATTCTGGACAACGAAGTCCTGATAGTCAGGATAGGAACAGTTCAACGTGGGAAAGTGACTGAGACCGGGACTCGAACTCTTGCTCCACACCGAGACAAGCCGATCGCTTTGCTCAAAAGGCAAAGATCGGTGGCAAATCCCGTCCCAAGCGCTAAAGAGCGCCGTATTGGCCGCAATCCCCAAAGCCAGGATCAACACAGCACAAAAGGTAAAACCGGGAGATTTGCGTAATTGTCTAATAGCGTATTTGATGTCATTGATTAGAATACTCATTTCTTTCCTTCGTTTGCTTAGCTTGTAGTTCACAACGATAGATTCACAGCTCACAGACAATACCGCGAGCAAAAGACTATTTTAGTCTGATTCTGTCGTGCTCATCCCACTGCGACATATCCGACAGGATGATTTCGTCGCCTGGCGTTAGACCTTCTACAACCTCAATTGTGCTTACAGAGCTGCGCCCAAGCTGTACACGCGACCGCACTGCGTATTTCCCTTCTTCTACCAGCTTAAAAAGCTCAACAGTGCTTTCACTGGAGGCAAAAACCGGCCGGCCTACATATATTATGTCGTTCAAGCGCTCGATTTCTATCGTACCAACTACAGATAAATCTGGTCTTGCTCCTTCGGGCAATTCGCCATTCAGAGTAACATCCACTGTTACATTACCCTCCATAACCGTTGGGTCGATGCGGGAAACCACCCCCTGAACTGTACCGTTATATGTATCTATTTCCGAAGAAAGGCCGATTACTACGTCGCGTGCCTGGACTTCTGGAATCCTTAATTGCGCCTTAAGACGCTTCGGATTGGTAATTCTGGCAAGTATAGTACCGGTCGAGACCGATTGACCAAGCTCGATTTTCTCTCTAACAGACGCTAAAACACCGGCCGTACCGGCCCGTACATGCAGAGAATCTACCTGGTTTTTTCGCAGGTTAAACAGTGATTGGGCTCGATGCAACGCAGCTTCCATCTCGGCCAGTTGGGCCGGACAGGTCTGCTCACGAAACATGGTCAAACGTCTCTTATTGATTTCCACTAATTTTTCCAGTTCCTCAACACGGGCATTGGAAAGCGTTAGTTGAAGCTCGGAAATCAGTTCATCTTCGTACTGCTTTTGGTCCACTTGTGCCCTTAGTCTGTTTTCTCTGAGATTGGCTTCCATCTGGGCCAGATTCGCCTCCATACCAAGTAGTTGGTCCTGAAGCTGAACTTCTTGGGCATCCAGTTGTGATTGAGCGGAATTGAGTGCAGACTGGGCATCCAGCCATTCAAGCTCCAGTTCGGGATTAGTAAGTTCCAGTATCACCGTATTGGCATCTACTATCGCACCCGGCTCGACCAGAATGCGTACTACACGGCCGCTTACTGTCGCAGGAACAACCAGCACATCCTCGGAAACCAGTGTGCCAACGCCCCGAACCTGGCGCAGCATTTCTCCCCGTTTGACATCATCTATCCAGAGCGTACGCCGATCAACCGAAGGTGCAGCCGGTT
>JASFMF010000041.1:0-8719 GCA_050117705.1 Phycisphaerales bacterium | reverse complement strand
CTTTTAGCGTTTGTAAATATTCCGGCAGTGAGCCGCCGGCCAATACAGATGGCTCGACTTTGCTGTTTATTAGGGATTCTTCATTACCGATTGACCCGGCTAAGATTTTCTCGGCGGCATCTTTGTCATGAAATTCCTCGCTGGGGATAAATTCAATCTTCTTAGCTAAAAGTATTTTTGCTCTTCTTCGATTTATGAACCGGTATATTGAGCTTCTGTTTCTGTTGAATCGTTTCATCAGCTCCTTGATACTGCAGCCCTGTTTATAAAGCCGGTAAATTTCTATGGTCTGGGCCGGGTCAATTACGCCAATGGATTTTGCGAGGGCGGTTTTTTCAGGATTTGACTTTTCGTAATCGAGCAGTGTGTATCTGATCGTCTCATGACACTTGCCGATTTCGGCGCTAATTTGGGTTATTATCTGGTGGCGGGAGAGGTTCGTATCTGCGGCGAGTTTTTCGGCCCGATTAATAATCTCCTGCCTTTGCTTTTCCGTTAGTCGAGTAAAGTTTTTGGCTTTGGTTATGAGATCCGGATTTTCCAAAATAAATTTATCGACGGTTGATTGCAAAAAACCGAGGCACTTTTTTCCGTTATCGAAAATGTATTTTCTTGCCATCAGACCTCGTTTTCGCCAGCGGTGGATGGTTTTTATCGAAACCCCTGTTTTTTCTGCAAGCTCTTCGACAGTGTAAATTTGTTGGTCCTGCTCGGTAACCGGCCGGGCAAGTTGGCCGCTCAGTTTGGAAATGAAAATCCGCAGGTCATCCAGAAGCTCGACGCCTTTTATTATCTCGTCCCCGCTGTCATCCGTAGGATGAAAACCGGTAATGCGAAAGCAAACGAACTCGAAGGGATATTCTTTGTCCTTGTTGATAATTGCAAATAATTCCTCAACGGCATCGAGTTGTTCTCGACGTTTTTCCTCGGGTGTGAACCGAAGCTGCAAAAATAACTGAGCAATACTTTGATTTTTCATGTTTCGCATAACCAAGTGCCCATTTTACCAAAACCGGGCGCAAAAAAACAGCCGTATAAAACCAATCATAGAAATTTAGCATGTTCGGCAAGCACAAGTTTTGAATCTGGAGAAGGTAATTATACTATTGTGATTAAAGTTGCGTTTAACATAAAGAGCAGCAGATTACCCTTAGGTTCCGTAGAGTTCGATCAGATGCTGTCATGATTTTCAATGTGTGCGGGTGAAAGATTCACGAAATCAATCGCACTTAAAGTGATTTTTGAAATCCGGCTTGTTTTAACAAAACCCTCTTTCCATAATCAAGCTTGCAATTCGTCATATTTATTAAAAGGTTGTTGCAATCATCAAATGCATCGAGGAAAATGGAATTACCAAAACATTATTCGCAGGCTTAAAAGATAGATTATGCTCGATAAGTTATCAGGCAGATTTGTGGTAATTCGAACAACAAGAGTCTTGGCAGTGACCTTCGTTGCCCTTTTCACTCTGGCAGCATTCGTTCCTCTTCGAGGTCAATCTCAGCAAAACTCTTCGATGATTGCCGGTGGAACGCAGGACGCCAATTCGGTCGCTCTGAACTCTGAGGCTACTCAGGAGGCCGCGACTACAGATGTCGCTGAACAGCTCACTTTGGAGAAACTCCAGGCGGGGAAGAAGCTAATAACCGAATCGCAGGAGTTGAGCGACGAGGTCAAAGCGAAAATTGTAGAGGTTTACGATAAAGCAATTGCTCAATTAAAATCTGCCGACGAATTTGAAGCACGAGGACAACAATACAGTCAGGCCCGGAAAGATATCCCGGGCAATTTGACCAAGTTTAAAGAACTTCTTACCGGACAAGCCGGTACTGCCACGCCTCAAGTGGGGCCTGAGACCACACTGACACAAGCCGAGCAAAGCCTCGTAACGGCAAGACTAAACCTTGAGGAAGCCAAGAAAAACGTAACCACTTTGGAAAACGAGCCGAAGCGAAGGGCCGAACGTAAGACTAAAATTCCCGAGGAGACGAGCACGGTTGAGAAGACGCTCGATGATATTAAGAGCAAAATTGCAACCGGCGCAACTGAAGGGCAGACAATCGAAATGACTCAGGCCAATCGGGCATTGCTGCTTGCCCAACAACGTGCCTGTAAAAGCCAGATTGCTGCCAACACCGAAGAGTTACTTTTCTATGATACCGCCGGAGACCTTCTAACTGTTCGCAGGGACGTGGCGGCTCGTCAGTTGGCTATTGCAGAGAAGACAGTAGAATTTTGGCTGCAAAAAGTAAACGACTTACGGCAGAAGGAAGCCGAGGCTGCCAAACAGGAGGCCATCCGCGCCAAAGAAGAAACGAAATACGCCAATCCCGCCATCCAGGCAATCGCACAAAAGAGCGCGGAGCTTGCACAAACTCAGACCGAGCTTGTGGCGGAGGTTGAGGCAGTCACTAAGTATTCTGAGTCAATAAACGCCAGGCTTGCGGCCGTGAAAAAGAGCTTTGAGGAAGTAAGAGCCAAAGTCAATACCGCCGGGAAGGTAACAGATGCAATGGGGATGGCTCTGCTGGGCCAGCGTGAGAAGCTGCCTGATATAAGAGAAAACCAAAAAAGGATGCGAAGCAGGCCGTCGGAAATTTCGTTGGCTCAGTTTCATGGGATGGAACGCGATAGAGAATGGTCCGACCTGAGCGATCTCACAGACGAACTGGATGCAGTCCTGGCCCAGCTCGATCCTTCTGTCGGCGAGGCGGAACGTGAGGCCATCAAAAAGGAGGCGACAAACTACTACGAAAGCCAGCGTAAAATGCTAAGAGCGATAGCTGACCTCTACTGGGATTACTCTACCAAGCTGGCAAACCTTGACGCCACAGAGAGGCAGTACGTTAACACTGTTCTGGCTTATGCAAATTTCATCGATGCGAACATTCTGTGGGTCAAGAGCAGTCTCGCTTTACGTTTGTCCGACCTTCGTGCGAGTTTGTTTGCCTTAGGGTGGCTGTTTTCTCCGGCTAACTGGAACCAGATTGCCATCAGCCTTTGGACAGATTTCAAGGAAGATACCTTAGCTTATCTGGCAGCTTTGCTAATTGTCGTTTCATTGGTTGTGCTTCACCCAAAGGCACATCGGGCCGTTGAAATTATCTCAAAGCGGGTCCGTAATGTGCAGACCGACAGCTTCCTGCATACGCTAAAGACACTCGGGCTTACATTGTTCCTGGCTTCTACGTGGCCCATAATTCTCTTTTTGTTTCAATGGCGTCTGACTTCGAGCGTTTTCGATGATGACTTCTCGCAGGCGCTCGCCTGGGGTTTACGGGCACTCGTACCTGTTGTTTTCATGCTGGGCTTTCTTCGCCACTTCTCGATGCCGCACGGTCTTGCTCAGGAACACCTGCGCATGCGCCATGAACCACTGTCTTTCTTCCGCCGTTTGCTCGGCTGGTACTTTGTTCTGGCGATTCCTGTTATATTTTTAGTCGAAATCATGCAAACCCAGCAAACCAGCGAACAATGGTATAACTCGGCGGGTCGTTTGTTCTTTATGTTCGGTCTTTTGGCACTTGCATTGTTTCTGCTTATCCTGCTGAGCCTAACAGGCACGCTGATGAAACCCTATCTTAAGCAGAGACACGGCGGCTGGATGGAACGTCTTCGTTACGTCTGGTATCCGCTTTGCTTTATTCTTCCGGTGGTCTTTGCCATCCTGGCGGGTATGGGTTATTTCTACGCGGCACGGCAGCTCTCCGAGAAGCTTGTTATAACAATCATTCTGATATTGCTGGCTATCCTGGTCAGGGCTATGTTTGTCCGCTGGTTGATGGTTGCGCAGCGCAAGCTTGCTCTGCTGGAACGCCAAAAGCGCGAAGCCGCCGAACAAGAACAACAGAACCAGGGAGAATCTGCTTTGGTAAAAGAATCTCAGCAAAGCAAGTCAACAGACGAGACCTCAATTTTTCAGATATCACAGCAAACCCGCCGACTGATCGATATGATTACGGTATTTTTACCTATCGGGGGTATCTGGTATGTCTGGAACGATGTCTTACCGGCTCTCGGCGAATTGGCGAAAATCGAGCTTTGGAGAATGAGTGGCGAGGAAATCGTAACTCTCGGGTCACTGGCAACGGTGTTGTTTCTGGTGGTATTGACCGTGATTATTACACGGAACGTTCCCGGCCTGCTCGAGATTATCGTGTTGAGACGATTGCCCTTAGACCGCGGCGTGCGCTTTGCGATAACGACGCTTTTCCGCTATACGCTTGCAGTCATAGGAATAGTGCTGGCTTTCGGTAAAATTGGAATAGGCTGGTCGAAAGTCCAGTGGCTTGTAGCCGCGATGACTGTCGGGCTGGGTTTCGGGCTGCAGGAGATATTCGCCAACTTCGTTAGCGGCCTGATTATACTCTTCGAGCAGCCCATCCGTGTCGATGATGTAGTTACAATCGGCGAGGTAACGGGGAGAGTGGACAAGATAAGAATCCGGGCAACCACCATTCGAAGATGGGACCAGCGTGAGCTTGTTGTTCCCAACAAGGAGTTTATTACGGGTCATCTGATAAACTGGACCTTGTCCGACAATGTTCTGCGCCGGGAGTTCCTCGTAGGTATCGCCTATGGCTCGGACACAGCCAAGGCTGAGAGAATTCTCTATGAGGTTGCAAGGGCGAATCCTATGGTGCTGGAAGACCCGAAACCGATGGTTATTTTAAAGACCTTTGGAAATAACAGCCTGGAGTTCGAGCTGCGTGTTTACATCGCAGGTATAGATAATTATATTCCTATCTGGCATAGTATCAACTGCGCCATCGATAGAGAGTTCCGAAAGGCGGGAATCGAAATTGCGTTTCCACAGCGCGATATTCATATTCGCTCTGTCGCTAAAAGCATACCCATCGACACTAAAAGAACGCAGCAGTAGCCTTCAAGCGTTCTCCTGGAAAATCCATCATAGATAATCCTGTATTATTTGTGCCAACGGTTGTATTTTTCTGACAAGGCAGCCACATTCTAAGTTTGTAGCTAACTGCGAGACATTAGCTTGTGATTATTATTTGAGTTGAAGTAGAAACGGTCGCTGAAGCCTTTGGCCCATTCGACAAGACCCCCGCTCCGTCTAAAGCCGGACCTCCGACTTCGCTAAAACTGTGGAGGGCAGGCAGAGCAGACTTTGCTCAGGACAGGATTGTTTTGTCCGTTATCTTGTATGCTTCCTTTATGCGACGAGGCTTTTGGCCATATCGACTGCTGAAGCGGCATCCGGAGCGTAGCCGTCTGCACCAATTTTGTCTGCATAACCCTGTGTTACCGGTGCGCCGCCTATCATAATCCTTGCGGTAATGCCGGCGTCTTTGAGGGCCTTTATTGTTTTTTCTATGCCGGGCATTGTCGTAGTCAGAAGTGCACTCATGCCGACTACATTAACGTCAAGAGACTTGACCTGCTCTACGAATTTTTCGGGTCCTACGTCTACGCCGAGATCGATGACTTCGAAACCCGCCCCTTTTAGCATCATTGCCACTAAATTTTTGCCTATATCGTGCAGGTCGCCCTGGACGGTTCCTATCAGGAATTTTCCGACCGGTTCGACGCCGGCTTTGATGAGTTCCGGCTCAAGTATTTCCATTGCCATTTTCATTGCGCGTGCAGCAATAAGCACTTCAGGTATATAAACTTCATTGTTCTTAAAACGGGCGCCAATAATGTCCATTCCTGCAATCAGGCCGTTATCAAGGACGCTTTTCGCAGGTGTGCCGTCTTCAAGAGCCGCTTTTGTAATTTCCACTGCGGTGCTTTGGTCTCCTTTTATAACTGCATCGGCTAATGCCTTTAAATCTGCCATTTTAATCCACCTCAATAAAACTATTCTACTTACATCTTTTATTACGAAAATCCAAACCACCCATTAAACATTATTTTATATTTCTAAACAAGCACTAAATTAAGACTTTTTGTGGATAAATAGTCATTTTTCTGCACTATAGAGTGAAAACACCCAAATTCGTTTGACAGATGTTATTAAAAAATATATGCTACAAGTTTTACTGTTTTTCGGTTATTTGCCCGTTTAGTTTATGAAGGTAAAAAGGGGTGGTTAGGGTTTTTTCCGGTGGCAAAAAGTTCAATTAGTTTATGTGAGACGCCTGACAAGAAATACGAGAAATAGAAATGAGTGATTATATAGTTTTAGTTAAGCAGGTCCCCGACGTATCGCAAATTACCGACAATGCATTCAACCCTGAGACCGGCACGCTCATTCGCACCCGGTTGGCCAGTGTGATTAACGAGCTGGATGCGCAGGCTCTGGCCTTTGCACATTATATGAAAAAAATCAGCGCCGACCCAGATAGTAAAATTATTGCGCTTACTATGGGCCCGCCTATGGCTGAGGAGGTCCTGCGATATAGTCTAAGCAGGTGTGCCGACAAAGTAGTGCTTTTGACCGACAGGGCCCTCGGAGGGGCGGATACGGTTGCAACGGCGAATCCTCTGGCGTTTGCTGTTAGAAAAATCGTAAGAGACATTTTGAAAAACGACGACGATTATTACGTTGTTTCCGGTATGCAGTCGGTGGATGGTGATACCGCTCAAGTTCCGCCGCAAATGGCGGAAGAACTGGGGTTGCCCTGTATAGCTTATGTTACCGAAGCAGAGTTCAAAAACGGCCGTTTCGAGTTTACACGTATTATCAGCGGGGGAAGCCAGGTGGTTGCCGCTAAGAAGCTGCCGGCTGTAGTTACTGTTGCCAAGTATGAGTATCCCTTGTTCGCAACGTTTGCGAAAACCCGATGGGCGAACGAAACGGAAATTATCACGTGGGGTAGTGAAGATGTCAAAGCGACAAATATCGGTGTTAAAGGTTCAAAGACAGCAGTGATTCGAGTTTTTCCGCCGGGTAAAAGCACCAGAAAATGTAAGCAGCTTAATGATGTGAAGTCTTTGGCCAAAGTTCTTGTTGAAGGATTCAAGGGCGGCAATGGCCAGGCCGGCGAGGGAGCTGATGCACAAGCCGGACGCTATGTCCTGCCCAACAGACGAGCAAGTCTTCTCGAAAGGAACTTTGAGGGTACAAAGAAAGAACAGGATGACTTTGAAATCCTGACAAGGAAGCTTAAAGAACTTGGTATCAAAGATGCCGACCAGATTGATGATGCGGCCAGGAAGAAGATACTTAAGGCGGCAGGTGAAAGTTTCCACAAGAAAGCGCTGGAGGATATGGTAGATGGCTTGAAGTTAGTAAAGCCGACTTTTAAAGGGGAAGTTTGGGTTGTAGCCGAACATAGTGATGGAGTGGTACACCCGGCGACGTTTGAGCTTACTGGAAAAGCACGCGAGCTTGCCGATTCACTCGAAACCACAGTGGGCGTTTGTATAGCCGGCTATGGAATTGAGACGATGGCAAAAGAATTAATAGCCGCCGGTGCAGACAGCGTTTATGTCATCGAAGACAAGCTGCTCGAAGTGTTTGACCCTACTGCCTATCGCAAAGCTGTTGCGGATGCAGTGAGTACATATTGGCCTCAAATCGTTCTTTATGCCGCAACTCCTCAAGGCCGGATGCTCGCGCCGATGGTTTCATACAGAGTCGAATGTGGCTTAACTGCTGATTGCACTGGCCTGGATATCCGGGATAGTTCGAGAAAGGGCGATATCGGTTTGTTGTTACAGACCCGGCCGGCCCTTGGTGGAAATGTTATGGCTACTATCCGCACGAAAAACTCAAAGTCACAGATGGCTACTGCAAGGCCGGGCGTGATGAAGAGAATTCCCTCCGACCCATCGAGAAAAGGTAAGGTCATCAAGCACGATGTTCAGTTTTCCAGTGACGATGTCAGTCTGGAAATTATCAAGACAGAACTGGGTAGTGGAGATGTGAACTTCGGAGCAGAGGTGATTGTCAGCGGCGGCAAAGGTATGCAGAGCAGAGACAACTATGAACAGCTTTTAACTGCACTATGTGATGGCCTGAGCAAGAAGCTGGATACATCGGTTGAAAGAGGTGCTTCAAGGGCGGCGGTCGAGCAGGGATTTATCGAACGAGTGCATCAGGTTGGGCAGACCGGGACATCAATCGGCCCGAAACTTTATGTTGCCCTGGGGATATCCGGCGCCATCCAGCATATGATAGGCGTTGCCAATACTGAAACTATTGTCGCAATAAACAGTGACCCGAACGCACCGATATTCAAACAGTGCGATTACTATATAGTCGGAACCGCGGAAGATACTATACCTAAGTTAATTCGAGAGCTGGAAGCTTAATGTTATTGTTCCTGCGAATTCAGGAATTTATCCTTTAGATAGTTACAGATTATCAGTTAAAGGTGGAATAAAAGGTGTCGAACAACAAAGACTACAGTAAAGTGTCCGTTTTGGTAATTGGCGCAGGCCCGGCCGGTCTGGCCACTGCGATAAAGCTTAAGACGGAGAAGCCGGATGTCGATGTTTGCGTTGTAGAAAAATCTGCCGATTTGGGCAATCACAATCTCTCCGGCGCGGTGCTTGAGCCTGAACCGTTGCATACACTGCTGGATTCTGCGGCTCCGGGATGGCAGGATACCGATGCTGCCAAGGAAGTGCTGGTTAATAAGATAGACAAAGATGATATTATGTTTCTGCTGGGCAGGAAACTAGCGTTTAATATCTTCTTTGCAGTCAAACTTGCCAAAACTTTTCGACTTGGCTTCGGTCAAATGATACACAAGGGGGATTATTCCGTATCGATAAGTAAACTCACCAAATGGTTGGGACAGATTGC
>JASFMF010000040.1:0-8719 GCA_050117705.1 Phycisphaerales bacterium | reverse complement strand
CAATACCTGCCGCGTACTCTGCCGCTGAAGGCACAGTGTCAGACTCATAGTCAGCACCATATCCACCGCCCAAATCAAGAGCTTAACAGTGTGGCCGTTACTGCGGAGCCTTTCGATAAGCGGCAGGATTTTTTTTACGGCCTCAACAAACGGGTCAATTTTTTTGCCACCCGTCCCAAGATGAACATGAATTGCGCAGAGATCAACGGATGTGTCATCGCCGTAATCAGCAAAAACTTTCACTGCCCGCTCGATGTCCACGCCAAATTTTGTTTCTTTCTTACCTGTTTTCAAAAAGGAATGGGCTCCGTATTCAATATCAGGATTAACTCTCAAAGCTGCTTTAGTTTTTTTGCCTTGTTGTTTTGCCAGCCGAATTAGATTATCCAGCTCTTCCTCCGACTCGATATTGAAATAGCTTATGCCTGCATTGAGGGCTTCGAGGATTTCATTGTCTGTCTTACCGACACCGGCATAGACAACTTTTGCCGGGTCACCGCCGGCCTGCATAACACGATACAGTTCTCCGCCGCTGACAATATCAAATCCACTGCCCAATTGCGCCATCGCCTTGAGGATATTGATATTACCGCAGGCCTTAACGGAATAGCAAATCAAAGTATTGATCTGGCTATACGCAGTTTGAATTTTTTGTAGATGCTCAGTAAAAGTAGTTTTGCTATAAACATATACTGGCGTACCGACACTCCCGGCAATTTTCTCCGCGCTAACGTTTTCAACCAACAGTTCGCCATCTTTATAGTTAAAATGATCCATATAATTATTCTCTTTACTTCAAAATTGATAAACCAGCCTCAACACCGAAATGTAGTATAAGAAATTAAATGTAATTTGCAAGCAAACACTTACTCCTGCCATGTTGGGATTGCTATCTTCTCGAACAGCGTTGTGAACAAATTATGTCTGTAGTTCTACATAAAAAAATGGAAGGTTTTATCTCTCCGAAAAAACCTTCCATTTTCGCATAACTTGCCGCGATCAGCCGCGGCCGAAATAACCGGCTTTCGCCGGCAGCCCACCTGAGTCAATAACGACAAAGTGGGCTTCGAACTAAATTGCTACGCTATTTTTTCTTTTTCCTTTTGGCTTTCTTCTTAGCTTTCTTCTTAGTTTTCTTCTTGGCTGTTTTCTTCTTCGCTACTTTCTTTTTTGCTTTTTTCTTCTTCTTTGCCATATTTGTTACCTCCTTTTGGCCGACTAAACTCCTTTGTACTTTTTACGTTTTACATTTTACGTTTTACTTAACGTTACAATACTAATCACAATAAAAAACTTTACTAAAGAATCAAATAAAAAATTTAATAACTTCATACTTTTTTTTATCGTCTAAAAGTTTAAAAATACTTAACAAATTTTTCGTCATCACCGTTGCCAACAACATTGCAAATTGTTCACGATACTTTTTTAATAAAACGATACAACTACGTTTCATTAAAGTTAAATTGTTTATCTAAACTAATAAACTACTTTATTGTTAATCTTACTGTAGAAGCTGTTTTATGAAACTTAAAGTCCATTTTAAGCATTTTTAGCTGTAAAAGAAGCATTGCTACGATGTCACCATATAACACTTTTTCAAATTAATGTATAAAAAACAACGAAGAGAAAAAACATTATATTTACACAAAGTTTTACATTTATTAATATTTTTGTTGTACAAAGACCTCAAATTTCCTCTATAATATTTTTTTAATAACACACAGTTTAGTTGTTAAATTTTTATGGAAAAGAGAAAAATAGCTTTGTTCGGCGGAACATTTGACCCGATTCATCTTGGTCATACTACCGTCGCCGCAGAAGCGGCAAAACATATTGGCGCAGATAAAGTAGTTTTTGTTCCGGCAAACAGCTCTCCACTAAAAGGTTCTACACCAATAGCAAATGGTGCCCAACGTTTTAAAATGATCTCCCTTGCGATTGCCGATCAAAAAGATTTTGAAGTCAGCGATTACGAACTGAGAAAACCTGCGCCGAGCTACACTCTGGAGACCGTAGTAAAATTTACCAATGAGTACAAAAAAATCGCAATCTACTGGCTTATCGGCGCCGACAGTATCGACGACCTGGTGCACTGGCATCGAATTGTAAAGTTGATTGATACTTGCAATTTAACCACTATGTATCGAGCCGGCTGCGACCCGCCGGACTTCACTAAATTTAAGGACGAGTGGGGCCCTCAATGTATTGAAAAACTGCAGCATAACGTTATCCAAACATCTCTTGTTGATATAAGCAGTACCGAAATACGAAACAAATTAGCCGCCGGTCAGGATGTTTCCGACATGCTGCATCCGGAAGTTGCAGCTTATATTAAAGAATGCGGTCTTTACCAATCTTAAACATCCGGTGACTACAAATACTATAAAATCCACGCTACTCTACGCTGTTTTTCTTAGCCGACTCCACAAGCCATTCATACCACTCGGTCATACCTTCACCGGTCCTGGCCGATATCGGAAAAATCTTAACAGCTTTATTCAGCTTGCGTGCATCGGCTTTGGCTTTGTCTATATCAAAATCCACAAGTCCACCGGCCAACAGATCAATTTTATTTATGAGCAGCGCTTTCGCTCTGGCAAAAATCGCAGGATACTTTGCAGGCTTATCGTCGCCCTCCGCAACAGAAAGTACCGCGACTTTGCCTGCTTCTCCTAATGAAAACGCTGATGGGCAAACCAGATTGCCGACGTTCTCGATAAAAATTAAATCCAACTCTTTCACAGGCAACTGCTTTAATCCCTGACTTACCTGGGCGGCCGACAAATGACATGCTCCTTCAGTATTTATCTGAACAGCCGGAGCTTCGGTCGCTCTGATTCTTTCGGCATCTATGTCAGTTTGAATATCGCCTTCAATCACACCAATTTTAATTTTATCTTTTAACTCGCTTATCGTCCTTGCAAGGATTGTTGTTTTGCCCGAGCCGGGTGATGATATCATATTCAGGCACAATTTCTTTTGCTCAGCCAAAAACATAATATTTTCAAAAGCATATCTTTCATTCTCGTCGAGAATTTTCTTACCAACATTTATCTTTTTCATAATATTAATCCGTCTGAAATTCTATTTCCTCAAGTATTAAAGGTACATCAGGCAACAGCTCGAAGTTTTCACTGCCGCACTTCAAACATTTCGGACATGAAAACTCAATATCAAAATCCTGACTACAGTCTTTACATCGCGCTTGTATCGGCTTATGTTCGATTTCTAATTTCACACCTTCGCACGGCGTGCCTTTGGCGATTGCCTCGAAAGCAAAACAAAGCGCTTCATCATTTACAGGATTAAGCCTTCCACAGCTAATTTTGGCGCCGATGGGTTTAGCTTTATGTTTTGCTACCTCATCCGAAATTGTCGCCAGCAGGCTCTGCGCTACCATCATCTCGTGCATCAGCAAATCCTCGGCAGTTCCCGCCCGTACGGCATCTGCACAATTCTTTTTCCGCCTATCGTGGTTATCATTTCCACTACAAGCACATCGCGACTTTCGACAACCTCGCCAATAATATTCGCATCTTTACCTAATGGATGATTTTTGCAAATCTTCAAACAATCGTCCACCGAATCCGGCGAAACAATCGCAATGAATTTGCCTTCATTCGCAATTGTCAGCACGTCAAAGCCGAGCATATCAGCCGCCGTCTGAACCTCAGGTTTAACCGGTATATCAGTCTGGTTAATTTCTATACTTAACCCGGCACCTCTCGATATTTCGTTGAGTGCCGCAGCTATTCCTCCGCGTGTCGGGTCCCGCATAAACTTTATGCCGTTTGTATTTTCTAACAGCTCACAAGTCAACCCGGCCAGGCCTGCACAATCACTTCGAAGTTGCGATTGAAACTTGATGTCCTCGCGTTGCGAGATGATTGTCATCCCATGATCACCGATTGTGCCATTGATTATAATTTTATCCCCGACCGAAATCTTATCAAAACCCATCTCAACATCGGGTAGCCTTACTCCAACTCCCGAAGTATTTATGAAAATCTTATCAGCAGCGCCCGATTCAACCGTCTTGGTATCACCTGTAACAATATCTACATTGTTTTGATTCGCGGCTTCACTGATGCTTGCTAAAATCTTCTTCAACAATTCAAACTCAAAGCCATCTTCGATTATCATCGATAAAGATAGTGCGACAGGTTTAGCGCCGGCCACAGCAAGGTCATTTACTGTCCCGCAGACCGCAAGCTTTCCGATATCCCCGCCGTTAAAGAACAACGGCTTCACTACATAGCTGTCCGTTGTAAAACAAAGTAAGCCGGATGAAAGATTCAGCTTGGCTGAATCGCCTAATTCGGCAAGGGTATCATTATTTAAGCTTGGCAGAATATGCTTGCGGATTAACTCATCGGTTAATTGGCCGCCGCCGCCGTGAGCAAGAAGGATTCTGTCGTTTTTTTCTTTACTCATTAATTCTTCACCCTCTCCTGCCCATATTTAAACCATGCCGAACAGGCCCCTTCGGAGCTTACCATACAGGGACCAATAGGTCCCTGCGGCGTACAGCCTTTACCGAATAATTCACACTCCGGCGGCTCTATCAATCCACACAATACTTCGCCGCATCTACATCCTTTTATTTCTTCGCCCGGTACTTCGCTTATACTAAAACGTGCAAGAGCATCGAACTGACTGTATTTATCTTTTAGTTTTAATGTACTTTTTTCTATCTTTCCCAATCCTCGCCAGTATCCATCCACCGCTCCAAAGCACTCACCGACTATTTCCTGCGCAGCGACGTTACCTTTTTCTGTGACAACTGCATTGTACATTGATTTTAGCTCAGGCTTATTTTCTGTAAGCTGCCGACAGATTTCGCCGAGCCCTTCCATTATCTGCAAAGGCTCAAAGCCGGCCACCACACAAGGCCGGGAAAAATCTTCCACAATTTCAGCAAAGGCGCCATAGCCGATTATCACACTGACGTGTCCGGGACAAAGAAAGGCGTCTATATTATCATTTTTACTACTCAATAACGCCCGCATCGCAGGGATGACCAGCTTATGCCCACTCAAAATACAAAAGTTTTCCACTCCCTGCTCAGCCGCTTCTTTCACTACTACGGCGCTGGCCGGCGCGGTGGTTTCAAAACCAACCGCAATGAACACAACTGTTTTTTCGGGATTATCCTTAGCCAATTGCAGGGCATCTTCACTGCTGAGAACAACTTTTATGTTGGCCTTCGCCTGCTTTTTTTCAAGCGAGCTGTCTTTGCCAGGAACTCGAATCATATCGCCATACGTGGCTATTACACAATCATCACGGTCGGCCAATTGCAGAACAGTATCTATATAGCCCTGGTCGGTAACACAAACAGGGCAGCCGGGACCGGACAATAGTTTCAACTTTTCCGGCAACATTGCCCTTATCCCACTGCGGAAAATTGAAACCGTGTGCGTACCACAAACCTCCATTATATTTATCTGCCGCCCCAAAGCTTCACATGCAGCCTCGCAGACATCTTTTGCTTTTTGAATTTTATCAAGCATATTTATCCTGATATCTTGTTTGGCGTATCTCGAAATTCATTTATTTCCGCGATTAGCTGCCAGGTCTTTTTTGCTTCCTCTTCATCAACCATCGAGATGGCAAAACCGGCATGTACTAATACCAAATCCCCCAGCTTTGCTTTAGGTAACAGCGTAGTTTTAGCCTTGAAGCGATTACCCATCGCATCAACGACTGCTTTATCACCTTCCAACTCAACTATTCTTGCAGGTATTGCTAAACACATAATTCGTCGCTCGTACTTATATTATTTTTTACTGAGCCTTGCGGCTATTGCCACCTGACCTACAGATATACCGCCATCGTTAGATGGCACTTCACGATTAAATAATACGGAAAAACCTTCTTCCTTCAAGAGTTTAACACAGCGATTAATCAAATATCGATTGCAAAATACACCGCCACTCAATGCAACCGTACTTAAATTTGTACTTTTCCGGGCATGTTCAGCCATCGCCGTAAAGGCAGCAGCAAGTGTGTTATGAAACTTCGCAGAGATAACGCCGGGTTCTTTTTTTTCTCTGATATCAATGATTATTTGCTTTATCATCTTACCCAAATCAAGCTGTAACGGTTTATCAGCTTCATTTATAAATTCGAAATCGTAGTTCTCTTCAATCTCCCGTTCAATAATCGCTTCCAGCGCCATCGGCAATTGTGCATCGAAGTGATTATAGCTGCCCAGTCCAAGCATAGCAGCCCCGGCATCAAAAACCCGGCCTAAGCTGGAAGTATTTACAGTGTTAATCCCTTTTTCAATTTGCTCTAAAGTAATTTTTTGTTTACCCCTATCAGGTTCAATCTTTTCCAACAACCAACTGAATTCATCTAAATCAAACTCATCGCCGTATGTCTTCTTTAATAAACCCAGAACAGGTCTTATTGCTTCTTTGCTTGCCTTGTCCGCCCCTGCCAGTGAATAATAAGCCAGATGTCCGAACCGTTCAAATTTTTCCAGCGATGCAATCAAACACTCGCAACCCCAAATAGCTCCGTCCGTGCCGTAGCCGGTGCCATCCACTGCAAGCCCGATGACCGGCCCGCTAAGTCCGTGCTCAGTCAACACCGATGCTATATGCGCCCAATGATGTTGAACTCCGACATATTTTACATCTTTTAATGACTGAGCATACTGCGATGACAGATAGCTCGGATGAAGATCATAAGCTACAACTTCCGGTTTAACCTCAAACAGGCCGGCCAAATGCTCGATTGAATTTAAATAGTGGTGATAGACTTCTGCATCCTCAAGGTCGCCTATATGTTCACTGCATATAAACTGATTTTGCTTTGCAAAACAAAACGTGTTCTTCAAATCCGCCCCGGCCGCAAATATATCCCGCCGGCTATTTTCCTCCATAAAAATCGGGCCCGGCACATATCCTCTGGCTCTTCTTAACAGAACAGGTTGCTCATCCACAAAATGAATTATCGAGTCATCGACCTGCCGATAGATTTCTCTGTTGTGCATCACAAAGACATCTGCAACATCACCGAGTCTTTCAATCGCCAAATTATTTTTACAAATCAAAGGCTCATCTGAAATATTACCGCTGGTCATCACAAGAACATCTATCCCGTAATTTCTTAGTTGCTCGAATAAAAGATAATGCAGCGGTGCATAACAAAGCATAAATCCATAAGTGCTAACACCCTCGGCGACCGATGGAGCTATCGAGCTGTTTTCTTTTTTCTCCAGCAAGACAATCGGGCCTTGCGGACTTTTAAGAATCCGTTCAGCCAACTCTGTTACAACTGCATATTCCTTTATCCTTTCTATCGAAGCAGCCATCATTGCGAACGGCTTATAGTCCCGCCTCTTTCGCTGCCGCAATCGCTTCACCGCTTCCTCGTTCAGCACATTGACGGCCAAATGAAACCCGCCAATACCTTTTATCGCCGCAACCTTCCCTTCCGAAAGCAGCTTTGCAGTTTCTACAATTACTTTCACACTTTGAGTTTCGACTGTTTTTCCGTTCTTGTCTGTCAGGAATATTTGCGGTCCACATTCACCACAGGCAACAGGCTGGGCGTGAAAACGCCGGTCGGTTACATCAGTATATTGAGCAGCGCATTTATCACACATATCAAAGATAGACATTGTGGTATTGGGCCTGTCGTAAGGAATTGTTTTGACTATTGAATATCTTGGGCCGCAGTTCGTGCAGTTTATAAACGGATAGCCGTACCGAAAATCTTTTTCGTCAGCCATCTCCACAAGACAATCTTTGCAGGTTGCGGTATCGGCGGTTACCTGCGACAACGGCGTTCCCTCGGAATCGCTCATTTGAATAAGGAATTCACTTTCCCCCTCAATAACCGGTATATCTTCCGAATCACAGGATTTTATTTCCGCCAAAGGTGGTTTTTCGGCATCAGACTGTAAGCGAACTAAAAACTCTGCTATTTTAGCCTCTTCGCCCTGCAATTCGACAGTAACACCCTTAGTGTCGTTATAGACAACGCCGGATAATCCCAATAGACGTGCTACTCTATACACGGCCGGCCGAAACCCTACTCCCTGCACCCTGCCTGTTATGAATATTCTTTGTCTTTTAATCAAAACTCTTAATACTATCCTTTCGACAGCCTATAATACGCATACTCATACAATAGGTTCTTGGCGGACATTATAATTTAGCTGAACATAAAAGACAATTAATGTCGAAAAAGCCTGCCTTGGAACGGAGTATAAAACAGAAGAATTTATTTGCCAACATCCGCCGGTCATGTTAGTATTATTGTCATCTGGGGCCATAGCTCAGATGGGAGAGCGCTTGCATGGCATGCAAGAGGTCGTGGGTTCGAATCCCATTGGCTCCATTTCCACATCTTTGAGGATTCACGCAGTAAGTACTTCGCCGAATCTACTTACTAATGGGTGGTCTGTTTTCAACTAATGAAAACCAAAGCTGCGGACTGTGACGTCCTAACCGGGTTTATTCCCCAACTGCCGTATGACGTTAATCAACGCTTGTGTCCCATCTCGGCCGCGGCCCTGTGCCTGAAGGGTGGTGAATAACTGGTGTACTAAGGCCACGCCGGGCAGGGGCAGTTTTAACTGTTCTGCGTATTCAAGAACCAGCCGGAGGTCCTTTTGTTGTAAATCGACCATAAAGGCGGGCTTGAAATCGCCTGCGATTATTTTTGGGCCGAGTGCTTTTAGGGAGTGGCTACCTGCAGCACC
>JASFMF010000039.1:0-8733 GCA_050117705.1 Phycisphaerales bacterium | reverse complement strand
TACACGGAACAACCTTGCTGTACCTTATAAGCCAAACTTAATAAGAAGCAGGGAGAACAGAAAAATGTGCAATGGTTATAGACATGCGCCAGGCTGTGAATGTGGCTTCGGGGCGCCTTATCCAGATATAGATGTTAGGATTCGAAAAATTATAGAAAGAGAAGACAGGCGATCTTCAAAGTTTGTAGAATTCAGTTTAAGCTTTCACATTCCCAAAGCCAAGTTTTTTCATCTTGTGGACAAGGCTGGGAAATTAAGAGTTCTTACGACAGCAGCAGAAGCACTACAGCGCTTAGCTAATAGTCGGTTTGGCAGGGGAAATGTGAAAGTGGTTCCTATATACATCAAGAAAGGATCAATTGATGTGTACGTGGCCTTAGTTGTGCTGGCAATGGGGGGCGCCTACAAGTTTTTCAAAGACTATGAAACAATAAGAAAAGGGATTAAGGCATTCGCCAAAGATATCAAATATGCATCTAGTAAATTAAATCAAGTGGTCAGAAGGAAATACTTGCAAGAAGAGCAACGATCTTTAATGAAGACAAATAAAAATGAAAAGACAGCAGAAAGACGACGAACAAGAAAAGTAATACATAGAAAATAGTGGTGTGCATAGCACATCATAAAAAATGAAGAATTGCGAATTTCGAATGTAGAATTATGAATTTAGTCTATCCAAGAAACACTATACATTCGATATTGATTAACGATTATACGAGGCGGGTTTTGTTCCGAGTATTTCGAGTGTGTCTTTTAAGACGGGCAGGGTTTTTGTCTCGACCTTCGGGTCGTACATATCGCCGGTCACCTCCATGCGTATGACGGCCCGGCCGAGACCTTCGGTCAGAGACTGTAAAATGGAAGGGTCGTCGGTTGCGGCGCGCCGGCCGCGGGCGATAAGAGACAGATTGATATCTTTTGTTTTAAGATTCATCCGGCCGGAGCCGTAAAAGGCGACCGACCGGCCGGAAAGGTCGAGCTTTTCGACAAGAAGGTTGTCGCGCCTTACGTACGAATCGAGGAACATCTGGTCGAAAGTGTAATCGTGAGATTCGGTGAGCTGCACTACCTGCAAAAGCTTGCCTAAAGGAGAAATACGGCCGACCTGCATATCAGTGATTGCGAGCTTGCACGTGCCGACACGCGAGCGGCTGTCTCCGCTGCGGGCGGAAAGGCTCAGAGAGCCGTTCATTTTGCCGGTTGTAAATCCGCCCTCAGGAATCCTGTCAGCCTCCGTATCGGAAAGGAACCGCTGAATATCGACATCATCGAAATAAATTATTACAAGATATTCGGAAACACTTTCAGACAACTGCCTTAGCTCGACTTTTCCGGTAGCTTTTCCGTTATAACAATCGGCGACAAGGCCTTCGGTGCACCAGCTTTCCAAAGCAGGGTCATAAACGATATCGGCTTTAACATTATCGAAAGCCTTGCCCAAAACCCTGATAGTGCCGCCATCGAAAGCAACATTATAATCATCGAAACCCTCGCCGGTCGTATATAAACCTTCAATCTTCAAAAGGGTGGTAGCCAGCTCAATCTCCGTATCGGAAGCGTTGAAATCACAGTCTTTGAATTTCAGCACGCCGGTGAAATCGATGGTTTTTTTTCCATCTTCCAAAAGGTCTATTTGAAAATTATCAAAGTCCAAATCGAACCGGCTGTCAGGTGATAATTTTTCGCATAAGGGCTGAATATGCTGCGGTAAAACCGAGCGGTTCTTTTCATCGATGGCAATGTCTTTAATCGAGAGCTTTAAATCGGCGTTGCCGAAACTATCTTCAGCCATAGCTATCCGGCCGCTTACCTCTATAGTCGAAGCTACATCCGAATCAGGAGTACCATTATCCAAAGTTGCGTAAACCTCGTTAAGAGTGATGCTATCTTTCGTAATCGATAATGTGCCGTTTATGTCTTTGAGGGGATAGGGAGACTGTGGGAAATCGGCGCTGGTATTCAAACATTCTATAGTTACCCTGTAATCGGGAGGGGATGTGCCGCTTTCCTTGTTCAAATCGGCAACGAGATTTATTTTGCCCTGCGGCTTTAACTTTTCGACCGTCTCTTTTGTCGATTCAGGTAACAAATTGAAAAACTCGTTATCCAGTGCAACTTCTTCGAAATCCAGCGACAAACGATACAGAAAATCTTCCGTTTGCTCTCCCGGCCAAATCGTACCAACCAGCGAAACGGGACTTCGGTTATACCGGCCGGAAAAGTGCTTAATATTTATTAAATCAGGTGTGAAAACGGCGTTGGCCGATATGTCCGTTACGGGTAATGAAAATTTGTCAGACTTTAAAGTAGCTTCTTTGAAAAATAAATCAGCTGTATAAGCCACAGGCTCGGAACCTTCCTGTGAAACTGCGACCAGGCCGTCAATATAGCCCGTAGGCCGGATACGACTATATAATCTCTGTTGCGAATCGGGCAGCGAGGCTTTCAATTTGGAATCAAGAGGAACATTATCGAGGTCGATGGAAATATCATACTTCGAGTCGGCAGAGTTAGCTCCTGTCACCTGGCCGTTAAATGTAATCCTGGAACCGTTTAGCTGTGAAACTATATCCGAAAAAATCACGTCGCCTTTTTCGATGAAAAGGCGGCCGGTTATGTTTTCCAACGGATAAGGAAAATGTTTGTAAACAGCCTGGGCATTACGAAAATCAGCCACCAACTTTTGCCCCTTGTCCGTCTTTGATTGCCGGTGGTACAGGTAATCCACCGATGCGAAACCGGCGGGCGAAAAAGCCTTCCACGATTTTTTCTGCGCGGGGCTAAGCGCATTATACAGGTCATTATCCAAAACCGCGTTGTCGGCATTGACCCTTATCTGGAATTTCCAGTTCGGGCCGAAATCCTGACTCCATCCGTTAAAGAAAAGCTCGACGTTATCGTGTTTGCCGCTGAGATTATTTATCGTTATGCTATTTTTTGTAAAATCGACCCGGCCGGTCAGGTGCTCTACAATATATGGGAACTTGTAGTAACAAAATGCAACATCCTTACAATAAACATCGCCTGTGATTTCACTTTCGCTCAATCGGCTTAAATTTCCGGATACATCAAGGTTAACATTCACCCGGCCATACGGCTGGTATCGATTGAAAAACTTTTGCAAGGCAACAAACGGGGTGGACCTTTCTAGGAAGGCCGGGCCGACTAATGCCAATTTGTCCAGCGAGGGGCTGCCTTTTGATATTAAATCTTTCATTCTAAGCTTAAGGTTGAAATTCTTATCCTCGTCGTACTTTAACTCAGCAGCCAGGATATCTATTAACCAGGCCATCTCAAGCTCAGGAACATCCAGGGACGAGATTCCACCGGCAACCGTGAGAACTCCCGGCTTCCATAAACCGGACAAATGACTGTTACCATAGCCGGAGGCCAAAGTCGATGTCGTGATATCAAAACTGTAAGTATCTTTTATTTTCTCGTCGAGCCCAAACCTTGCATTAATGGGTACCGAAAGAGCAACTTTCGTTTTTCCACCTTCAATCTTACTGTATTGCAGCGTTCCGTTTTCGAGACTAATACGAGGTATTTTGCCTGATGCGCCTTTCGGAGACTGGATATTCAGCGCTGATAAATTCCACCAGCCCGTATCCATATCGTATTGGGTGTTGAAAACAAAATCTTCGACATAAATAACTTTCAGCTGAGGCTTCAGTAACAACACACTACCAAGACTAAAATGTGCATATACCGTTTTTGCTTCGAGTATAGCTTCATCGTCGCCTCGTGTCTCATACGGTCTGATAACAAGGTCTTTAATAATAACCGAGCAATCGGTGCGGAAACGAACCGGACCTTCTTCTATTTTGGTGTTGGTTATCTCGGCAATCTGCCCTAAGGCGATGTGGCATAAGGCTCGACCGGCCATAATGAATAAGAGCCATAAGAGAAAAAGCAGAAAAAGTACTTCAAGAAGCCATCGAGTGATGTTTTTAAGCTTTATGTTTTGAATTTTCAGCCAGGCCATAGGAAACGTATATAACCCCCGGGATTGCAGCTATTACTCAATATTTAACAGGTTTTTCGCTACATTCCCAAATCATTAATCAACCATCGCTTTCTTTAATCGCTTTGTCAGCAATATCTTTTCGGTAATAAGCGCCGTCGAATTTAATTATATCCACGGCTTCATATGCCTTTTCCCTGGCGTGGCGTATTGTCCGGCCCAGGGCGGTAACTCCTAAAACCCTGCCGCCATTAGTAACAATATCTCCGTTTATATCTTTAGTACCTGCATGGAATATAATAACATCTTCAAGCTTTTGTGCATCTTCAAGGCCGGTAATTTTCTTTCCTTTTTCATAACTGTCCGGATACCCCCCCGAAGCCATTACAACACAAACCGCCGGTCGCTGGTCCCACTGGAGTGTAACCCGGTCTAACGTGCCATTACAAACTGCCAGCAGAACCTCCAGCAAATCACTTTTAAGCCGGGCCAGAATGGGCTGAGTCTCAGGGTCGCCAAAACGTACATTAAACTCCAGCACCCTCGGACCACCGCCGGTAACCATAATTCCTGCATACAGAATACCTTTATATGGCGTGCCGTTGCGGTTCATACCATCAACAACCGGTACAAGAATTTCACGAGTAATGTGGTTCATCAAATCCTCATTAACCACAGGCGCGGGGCTGTAAGCGCCCATTCCGCCGGTGTTGGGACCGGTGTCACCGTCACCGATGGGTTTATGGTCCTGTGATGATTCCATAACATATATATTTCGCCCGTCCACAAATGCGAGAATCGAAGCCTCTTCGCCAATGAGTTTGTCCTCAACGATGATTTTTTTGCCGGCAGAGCCAAATATCTCGTCACACATTATCTTTTCCGCCGCTAAAATTCCATCAGAAGGGTCTTCGCAGACAAAAACGCCTTTACCTTTAGCAAGACCGGCAGCTTTTACCACAACCGGCTCGTCCCTGCTTGCAATATATGCTTTAGCATCACTGAATCTATCGAATGTTCTGCCCTCGGCGGTTGAAACGGAACTGGAGCGCATCAATTGCTTTGCAAAAGCTTTATCGGCTTCGAGCTGTGCCGCACCAGCGGTCGGGCCGAACGCCTTTATGCCAGCGGATTCAAACGCATCGACAAGACCTGCTGCAAGAGGGTCCTCCGGACCAACCACAACAAGACCGACATCATTCTGACGTGCAAAATCCAAAAGCTCGTTTGTGTTGTTAACATCGATAGGAACATTCTGCCCCGATTGTGCCGTACCAGGATTGCCCGGCGCTATATATAATTTAGTCAAATCCTTCGACTGAGCTAATTTCCAGGCAATCGCGTGCTCGCGTCCGCCACTACCAATTAAAAGTACATTCATCTGACACCCAAGTAAATTAGTGTTTAGTTTTTAGTCCTTAGTTTTTAGTTTTCCATTGCGTAGAAAATAAGCAGGGAATAGTTTAACAGAAACAAAGTCTTTTCCCAAGGAGTCACTTCAATTTTCAGGCAAATCTTTGGAATACTTTATCTTTCAACGCCCCACAATTTAATATCGTCGAATTGGCCGGTATCATCAAACGAACCAACGCCAACCTTACCCCAATCAAAACGGTCGTTGACGGCAGTCATTATCGGCTCGAGAGCATCATCAAAATAGACTTCAATCGTACCCTCATCGAGGTCACGCACTAATCGTACAGTGTGCCAGTTTTCATCCCATTTTGTTCCCTCAGTTCTCGTTTGGGCGATTGAAACCCGCGATTTGGCATCAACAATAAAAACAGAATTTGCGTTAGGATCGGACTGGTTGGCAATATGTACGTAATAAAAATGTACAGGGTCCTGATATCCGAAGAACAGACATATATCACGATGGCCATAATCTTCCGTTGTGGAACGCACTTTCAACTCCAGGATAAAGCTGCCAACAACCACGTCGCGTATAATATTCATGTTTATAGGCGAACGAACTTTAGGCTCATAGTTACTCTGTTTATAAAGCTCTAAAACTTTTCCCCCGTCCACAGATTCGATTCGCCAGGCCGAAGGGTCCGTAGAGTGCCAGTCGGCAAAACTGCTATTTTCAAAATCCGTTTCGAATAACAGAGCCATTTCCTCCTTACCGGCCAGTCCATTACAACCTGCGACGACAGTCAGCAACATCAGTAAAACTATCGCTTTGCAGCAAATTACTTTTCTCATTTCATAATCTCCTTTTCAATAAATACGAGTTATATTTCAACAAATTACCACTGAGCCTCATTGTAAGGCCCAGCGGGACCTTTCGGTGCAAGTTTGGGTCGGGACTTGAGAATTGCCTCGGCAATCGAAATGTCACTTTGTTGAGTAATCTTAATAGTCGAAGAGTCAGTTTCCACGATTGCTACCTTATGACCCAAAGCTTCAGCTAATTGCGAATCGTCGCTTATTTTGCTTTTGTCCAGATTTTTAAGATTATCATACGCCTTTCTCAGCAGAGAGGCAGCAAATATCTGGGGAGTTTGAGCTTCATAGAGACCCGCCCTTTCAACGGTCTTAATTATGGTGTTCTCCTTAGCTTCTTTTATCGTATCAGTAACCGGACAGGCTGGGATGGCAGCGCCGTTTTGTGCAGCAGTGGCGATAACTTTTTCAATTATTTCGGCTGTGACGCAGCACCGGCAGGCATCATGGACACTAATAAGATCGATATCATCTTTGACAAGCTCAAGACCTTTATTGACCGTATCAAAACGCTCTGAGCCGCCTGAAAAAATTTCAACATTGAAAAATTTCAGGTTTGGGCCCCATTTGACGTTTACAAGCTCCTGGTCTTCAGATGCAATACCTAAAAGAATCTGCTTAACATCGTCTCGATTAGAAAAAAGCTCGACGCTTCGCAGGAATACCGCCCTGCCGGAAACATCGACGAATGCTTTCTTTCTTTTTCCGCCGAACCGGCTGCTTGCACCAGCAGCACAAATTATCGCAGCAACACTTTGACTCATAACTCACTATGACCTAATTTACCCAGCGTGCTCCTCTGCACAAATACGGAGTTTTCAAGACATAATAATACCCATCCAAGAAACATAATACAAGTATATGCCTTATTATAAATCTAAAGCCAATGCCAGCACAGGACAAGGCGCTATGAGCCACCGAGCTTCTCTATAATTTCCTCGACTTCTTCTTCGCCCTCCTTATAGAACTTTTCCTCATCAGGTGCCAGTTGTTTGAGAAGCTTCAGAAATTCACCCGCGTGTACCCGTTCTTCATCAGCAATATCAATCAGGACCTCTCTGGCCAATTTATCATCGGTCGATTCAGCCAACTGCATATATAGCTGAACGGCTTCGTACTCGGCCGCCACCATAAATCGTATAGCTCGAATCAATTCATCTTTCGTGAGGTTGCGTTCCGCTTTCATGCCCGAAAACGGGTTTCCAAATTCCGGCATAATCAGCTCCTTTCAATCTTAATATTTCACCACTCTATTTCATCTTATAGACATTTAAAATTCAATACCCCTTCTGGCGGGGACACCCTTATCAAACGGGTGTTTTATATTCTTCATTTCAGTTACTAAATCCGCTAATTCAAGCAATTCCTCGGAAGCACCCCTTCCTGTCATAACAATCTCGACAAGAGTGTCTTTTCTGTTAATAATACTTTTGATATCCTCCAATTTGGCCAGGCCTTTTGAAAGACAAAATACAATTTCATCAAGAATCAGAACATCATAAAATCTTTTTTCAGCAGTCTGGGCAAGTCTCTCAAGAACCTCACTGACTGCATCCTGCATTTCGGTGACAGCTTCCTGGTCTTGCCAAGAATTGGCCATATCCCAGGGGATATCAATCGATTCTGTCCTTATTCTGACAGCCCCTAACTGAAGCGCGAACCGCTCGCCAATATCAAGGGAAGAAGGCTTTAGGAACTGAAATATCAGCACCTTATTTCCCTGTCCGGCGGCACGCAGAGC
The DNA here is from genome assembly GCA_050117705.1 of Phycisphaerales bacterium. Taxonomy (GTDB): domain Bacteria; phylum Planctomycetota; class Phycisphaerae; order Sedimentisphaerales; family Anaerobacaceae; genus NIOZ-UU13. Next base: position 802 of record JASFMF010000039.1, on the reverse strand, counting down.
AAGGCCAAAGGCAGCGGTCGTTTTGCCTTTACCATCCCCCGTATAAATCTGAACAAGTCCTTTTTCCAGCATAGAAGTATATTAAAGAGAAACGTTAAAAATTAAAATTAAAAATTAAAAAAGAATCCAACACAGTTACGCCTTTTATTACTCAATACTCTTTAAAAAAACGACAGTCGTACTTGACTATTTGTTTGGCTCGGAAACATTTTCACCGCCAGTAACCTGGCCGGGAAGTTCACGAGTAGTTTGAGCAGAGGATTTATCTGCAATTAAGATCTCTGTAGTATATTCGGGATAGGAAAGCGAAAAAATCTTTTTAAAAGCAAGTCTTGTTTTATCCTGAAGTAAGTCCAGAACGTAAAATTCATTGACATTTTTAAGGGCATTTTCCCTGGCTTCATCATCAAGAGCAAGCACTTCGTCAGAACTGAAATCCTCTATTATGTCGTATTTCCAGGGGACATTTTCGGCCTTCTCCAGAGGCAGCTTGTAAAACTTTCTGTTGTAAATTTCACAGCTCAGGATTTTCGAGCCCGGCAGTGTAATTCGAATTGTCTTTTGCGAATCGTTAACCTTATAATCCAGCTGTTCCAGGTCGAAACCTACTTTAAGCTTGGCGGTATATCTTAATAAACCTCTTTTCCAGCGAACGGTAATAAAGCTGGTTCTCTTCTCCTTTATCTCGGCGACACCCTCGGTTATATATTCCAACACAGCCAGCTCAGCAATAGCCTGAATGGATTTAAGCATAAACGTGGTTGTTTTAGACTGGATGCCCGAGGACGAGGACATTTTTTTA
>JASFMF010000038.1:0-8781 GCA_050117705.1 Phycisphaerales bacterium | reverse complement strand
CGCCACCCACCACAGTTCTGCATTGTGCGGATCTATCGTTACTATTTGACCCGGCTTGAGCACTCCCGGTTCTGATTCATTCGTGCCGACGCGCCTGACTGTGACCGAAATTTCTTCAGCATTTAAACTGGCTAAGCTTTCAGGCAGTTCAATAGTAGCGCAAAGAGGTATATCAATATAATCTGTATTGGGTGCTGAAACCTGAAGATTAAGATATTCTACTTCATCAGCTACGCCACAACTACAAATCGTGGCCAGTAATAGCATGCTTGCTGATGATATTATTCTTCTTGTTTTCATACCTCAATCTTCTGATTCTATAGAGGAATTATCCAGATGTTCCGGAATGATACCTCGTTGCCATGGTCCTGTAGCAGGATAGGTCCCGGTTCGAGTCCTTCATTTCGCCCCGCACCGGTCTTGTCTTGTACCTGGACCTCATCATGAATTAAGACGCCGTTATGCCATACTGTAATATATGCATTTTTAATTTTTTTACTGCCGTTAAACCTTGCCGCACGGAAAATGATGTCATAACTCTGCCATCTACCCGGCATCCTGCAAACATTTTTGTCTGGCTTTTTAACCTTATATATTGCCCCACATTCATTATCTTTTGGCTCCAAACCATAGGAATCGAGGATTTGAACCTCGTATCGCCGCTGTAAATAAACACCGCTGTTGCCACGACTTTGCCCCTTTACATTTGGCGGCATTTTTGGAGTCTGGAACTCGATATGCAGTTTGAAATCTCTAAAGGACTGTTTTGTCATTATGCTGCCGCTTTTAGGCACGACCTTCATTGCACCGTCAATAATTTTCCATCCGATTTTCTTATCGCTGCCTGTTGTCCATTGTTTAAAGTCTTTGCCGTCAAACAGCATAATCGCATTACTCGGGGCCGGTTCGATTTTAACCTTTGGCGGATGAGCATAATCATTCCAGAATCTTTCGGCGGTATCGACATCTATTTTCCCTTGGTGCACGTACATACGATACCTGAACAGATGGTCCTCACCGGGTTTCATCTCCCACTCGGTTGCCTGAGAAGCCACAAAGTTGAAAAATACATTGTCATCAAACCCGGGCCATATCCGCATAGGTTCCGGATGCTGGAAGTTTTCAGGATGACTATAGAAGGTCACGCCCTCCCATTCCTTAATCTTCCCGGCTGCATCGCACCATCGTGCGCGGGTGGCATGCCCGTCCGCGCGGGTTTTACCTTCGCTGGTTAGATACGCCGCATTCTCTCCTTTCCATTCCTTGGCTCCTCGAAAACCGAATCCTCCGTATCTGTACTGGTCCTGATGAAGAGATTCCTCTGCTACACATCGCTGCGCTGAGACAAAGTCCAAAAGCCAGAACCCCTTGTCCGGGCCGCCGATATTGTAAGCGCGCATATCCCAGACCTCTTTGAGGATTGTTTGTTCGCCCTTCGATGTTTTTAGAGCAACATGATCGTGTTCGACCTGAAAACCACCATAGACCGGCCCATCTGTTGTTGAAAGATATTTTGAAAAGCGAACTGTTCCTGTACCATCACCGACGTTCCAAAAATCTACCATCTTCCCTTCATATTTTGTATGCGTCCATGGCATCCACAGTCCGAAATGGTGAATATGGTCGAGCGGATGAATCTCGGTCAATATTGCTCCGTGAGGTGACCACAAAGGATGGATAAATCCGCTTCGGTTATATAGCGGCCTTCTTTCTTCAGGCACTCGCCCTAAATTCTCAGGCGGCGGTACAATCCCATGGTGATACCGCAAAATCTTGGCTTCACCCATCTGAAGGCCAAGTGCCTTTTCATCTTTTATTGTTTTGACCATACTTGCCTTTGTTGCTTTGGCATTGATTAGCTCGAATGTCCGGCTCTGGTCCGCAGGCGTCGTCCCTTTAAGAATCCACCATAATCGAGGCGGACTGCCGGCTTCGAGTTGAACAGGAACTTTGATACGCTGCGAACCTTTAATTTCAACTAATTGAATTTCATCCGAAGGAAAACCTAAGGGGACGCCATCCAGCCAGGCCGTTACGGGTGTATCAATTCGTGTAAAAGAGCCTGCTTGCACGGTAATTGTCGCTAATGGTTCGGCGCTACTGGAAGATGGAGGTATAAAAACGCAGAATGAAAGAAGGAAAAGAATAATCGAGGTTTTTAGTAGTGATAGTGTTGATATGGGCTTTTGCATTTTAGTGCTCCTTATTGATTCAGGTTATGATATCCCCGTTTTTAGAGTCTCTAAGCAAAAACAATAATTATAATACTAATACGCACTCTTATCAAGGATTAACTGGGAAATCCACTAAGTGATATGCGGCTCAGAATCTGGTGGATAATAAGGGAAACTGCGTACTTTTGCTTGCCTTTCGTGCTGTAAATTTCCCCCCCCCGAAAACCAGATGTATTATTTCGTAGGATTGGTCTTTTTGATGTGAAGCCACTGATCATCGGAGAATTTATAACTGGTTATTTCATTCGGTGCGAAAAACAGCTTAATTTCGTGCTCGGCGGATTCCGGGCTGTCCGAGCCGTGAACAAGATTGTATCTTTCGGAACAGCAAAAATCTCCTCTGATAGTACCGGGTTCGGCGAAGAAACCGAAAGTTGCCCCCATCATCTTACGTGCCATATCTATAATGCCTTCACCTTCCCACACCGATACAAGTATTGGTGCTGAAGATAGAAACTTTACCAGAGGTTTATAAAATGCTTTTTCACGATGAACCGCATAGAGTTGACCGGCCTGCTTTTCAGACAAATGTAGAAATTTTGCAGCTACCAGCTTTAGGCCTTTTTTTTCAAATCGTCCGATTATTTCACCCACCAGGTGTCGCTGTACAGCATCCGGCTTGATGATGATTAAAGTGCGTTCTGTCATTAATAAGCTTTTTTAATTTCCGGTTCTGCTCCTTCGAGCAATGATAAATTTTGGAAATTATACTCCTTTGGCAACAATGTAAATTTCAACTCTTCTGTTTTGCGGATTACCTTTTTTGCCGTCTTCGTTTTCTGCGACAGGCCTGAACTCTCCGAAACCTCGTATGCTCGTTCTCTTGGGATCGATTTTGTTTCTTGCCATCAAATTAAGTACAGCTATTGCCCTGTGTGCCGATAAATGCCAGTTGGTTGGATGTTTTGCACGTGTTGCGGGTCTTTGAATTGGAACATCGTCCGTATGGCCCGCGATTATAATGTCGAATTGTAAAGCTCCCTCGGAATTCAGAATTGCACATAGCGATTTCACAGCTTCGGTTGCCGAAGATGCAACGGTGTCACTACCCAGGTCGAAGAGCAAATCACTCTTGAACTTTACCATCCCCCGGCCAGAATCATAAGTAATCATTTCGCTCCCTTTGGCAAAATCCTCCAGCATGGTACTCAGTTCCACCGGCAGTGATACTCCGCCTAAAAGCAGTTTTTCCTGCATCGAGGCGATCAATTCTTTCTTTTTGCCGAGGTCTAATTCGAGGGCGGCAATTTCTTGTTTCAATGATTCCATTTCGATGCTGCTCATTTCCTGGGCCGAAGCACGTTGTCTTTGTAATTTGTCGAGCTCCAGCGAACCGACTTGCAGGTCGCTCTCAAGCTTTGTTATTAATTCTCGTTGTGTGTTGTTCTGGATTCGAAGGTCCCTGAGTTCTGAGTCACAGCCGGTTGCCAGAAAAACACAAGCACATAAAAGAAAAATCAATGAAAATTTGACGGTTCGCATCGTTCAATCCTTTCCAAGACAATTTTGAGACTTTCTTTCGACTGTCCTTAATGTACACAAGCTCTTTATTAATGGGCTGTTATAACCCGACAGGTTCAACATCCACCACCCTCAAACACAAATAAAACCGATTTGTTATTATCAGTCAAGAAGAAACTTCACAAAATATCGTATGTATTTACCTTCGGATTTTATTTGACTTGTTGGTCTGATTTACTTTATCATTCGCTGTTCTTCACCGTCTTTAAAGTGTGCGATGTGAGAGACTGTCTTGGCGAATATATTTGAATTTAATAGTAACCAATGGGAAGTTCGACGCAGGATAATTAAATGGACAGCTGTAAGGGAATCCCATAATATTATTACCGGACTTATATTTGTTTTTAATGTTTTGCGAACAGTTTTGTCTTTGAATTAAGAAAAAGGAGCAATCTATGCAGCACCAAACACAAAAAATCTCGATAGTTGAGAAGGTTGGTTATAGTCTCGGTGATGGCGCCGCCAATTTCATCTTTCAGACGGTTCTGATGTTCCTGACATTATTCTACACGGATGTTTTGGGAATTGCACCGGCGACCGTAGGAATAATAATGTTGGCAACGAGGATTTGGGATGCATTCAATGACCCAATGATGGGAGCCATCTCCGATCGAACCAACACCCGCTGGGGCAAGTTCAGGCCGTGGGTCTTGGGCAGCGCAATACCTTTTGGGGCGATCGGGGTTCTTATGTTTACATCGCCAAATCTCAGCCCCAGAGGCAAAGTCATATACGCTTTTATAACTTATAACTTGATGATGATGATATATACAGTCAACAATGTTCCTTATTGCGCCCTTACTGGTGTTCTGACGGGCGATTCGGTAGAACGAACCGGCCTGGCACAGTATCGTTTTATTTTCGCAATGCTGGCAACACTTGTGGTGCAGAGTTTTGCGTTGGATTTGGTTAAATACTTTGGTCAGGGTAATGATGCCAAAGGTTTTCAGATGACTATGATGGTTTTCTGTAGTCTGGCCGTGGTTTTCTTCTTTATTACATTCTTAACTACTAAGGAGAGAGTTAAGCCCGCACCGAAACAGAAGACATCCCTGAAGATGGACATCAAAGACCTTGTTTCTAATCCGGCATGGCTGGCTATAGTATTTTTGACTGTTGCTATATTTGTTACTCTCGCGATACGAGGGGCCATAATACCGTATTATTTTAAGTATTATGTACAACGTGAAGATCTTTTGGGCAGATTTAATATGCTGGGAATGATTACTACTCTTATATGTATCCTTCTCGCCAAACCTCTTTCGATTCGTTTCGGAAAACGCAATACCTTCCTTGTGTGCTTGTTTCTTACGGCTGTTTTCGCATCCGCGTTCATCTTTCTGCCGCGGGACGCGATTGTTCTTATGTTCGTTTTCAATATTTTGTATTCGGCTTGTTACGCCCCAACAATACCGATGCTCTGGGCGATGATGGCTGACGTAGCGGATTACAGCGAATGGAAGACCGGACGCCGGGCCACGGGTATGACTTTCTCGGCGACGACTTTTGGGCTGAAGATGGGGCTTAGCTTAGGCGGGGCGTTGACGGGATTGATGTTATCCTACTACGGTTACGTCGCTAATCAGGAACAAACGGAGTTTGCCCTTAAAGGAATTCGCTGGTTGATGAGTATTTTCCCGGCTATCCCGTTCTTCGTTGGTGTGGCAGTACTTTTCTTATATAAAATTGATAAGAATACAGAATTGCAAATGCAGGATGAACTTATTGAACGTCGTAAAACATACGAGCAGGATGAAGCTGCCGAAGCGCAAAACCCGGACGCAAAGTTGCCTGGCCAACTGTAAAAAGAAACATAATGAAGATTACGGTGAGGAGCTTGACATGAAAAAGGTAAATAAAATTACATTATTTGCAGTCATTCTTATAATTGAAAGTGTGGGATGTTCTCAGGTTGTTGATCCTAATTACGAGGTAGGTACCTGGCAGGGATTTCGGCTGGCTGCGGTAAGCTATACTTTCGATGACGGCTGTTCCAATCAGTATGCCATAGCAATTCCCATGTTCAATGAATTCGACTTTGATTTGACGATGTATCCTGTCATCAACTGGTCGCCCGACTGGGCTGCTCTGCAGGAAGCCGCCGCCGAAGGCCATGAAATCGGTAGTCATACTATGTCACATCCTTATCTGAATCAATTGACCATCGAACAGCAGGCGGCGGAGTTAGAAAACTCTCAGAAGACCATTAACTCGCATATAGAAGAGGACCAGTGTATCACTATAGCCTATCCCTATTGCGTGCCGGGCAACCTGACACTTACTCAACAATACTACATCGCCGCACGGCACTGCCAGGGCAGCATTGAAAGAACTACCCCCTTGAATTTCTACCAGATTAGTTCAATCATTTGCGGCGACCAGGGGGCGATAAGGACACCGGAAGACTTCAACACAAGATTTGAAAGGACCGCAACCACAAGCGGATGGTGCGTACTTCTTTTTCACGGAATTGACAACGACGGAGGCTATTCCCCCGTTCCGTCCACGACACTCAGGGCAAGCCTCGAATTTCTTGATGCTCACAGGGACGTATTCTGGGTATCGACATTTTCAAACGTAGTGCGGTATATAAAAGAGCGCAATGATGTATCGGTTATGGAATTATCCTGTGAAGACACCAGTATTGTTTTACAGGTAACAGACACCCTCGACGACGCGATTTACAATTACCCGGTGACACTGCGCAGGCCTCTGCCCGGGAATTGGTCGTCGGCAAATGTTTCACAAAACGAACAGGCTGTGGACGTATCTATTGTCGAGATTGATTCGATAAAATATGTCATGTTCGATTTGGTGCCGGACGGCGGAGACGTTGTGCTCATAAAAGCACCGGCGCCTCCGACCGGCCTAACGGCAACGGCGGACGATGAATTGATTATGCTCGACTGGGACGATAACAGCGAAAGCGACTTGTCAGGTTATAATGTGTACCGTTCGATGACTTCGGGTGGTGATTTCAGCAAACTGAACGAGTTGCTTTTAAGCAGTTCTAATTATGATGATGTTAATGTTCCTCAGGATACGACTTGTTATTACGTTGTTACGTCGATAGATATTGATGGAACCGAATCCAGATACTCGAACGAAGTATTCGGCTTGTGTCAAAGTCCGGATGACGAAACTGATAATTAGCTTATGATGTAAAAATGTTTAACTTTTTCAAAACTTGCAGAAGGATATACGTTATGTATCGATATAAAAAGGTGATATTAATATTATTGTTTCTTTTTCTGGTTACCAGTTGTATGGGACAAGGCAGCACGACATTTAACAATCCTGTCATCCCCGGTTTTTATCCCGACCCCAGCATCTGCCGGGTGGGTGACGACTATTACATAGTCCACAGCTCTTTTGAATATTTTCCGGGCGTGCCCATTTCTCACAGCAAAGACCTTGTCCATTGGCGACAAATCGGGTACTGTCTCACGCGGGAAAGCCAGTTGCCGCTTAAGAAAATGAGACCTTCCGGCGGTATCTATGCGCCAACGCTTCGCTATCACGATGGCACATTTTATATGGTCACGACTAATGTCGATGGTGGCGGTAATTTCTATGTCACCGCCAAAACCCCCGCCGGCCCCTGGTCCGAACCTGTCTGGCTTGACCAGAGCGGCATTGATCCTTCGCTGTTCTTTGATGATGATGGCAAGGTTTATTATTGTCGGCACGAAGGTCAGGGCGATGGTTACATCGCCCAAAGAACACTCAATCTTGAAACAGGTAAGCTCGAAGGACCGCTAAGAAATATATGGGGTGGTACTGGTGGCATTTGGGCTGAAGGGCCGCACGTTTATAAAATCAAAGGCAAATATTATCTTATGATATCAGAAGGTGGAACAAGCTACGACCACATGGTCACTATCGCCCGCAGCGATTCACCTTGGGGTCCGTACGAATCCAATCCGGATAATCCCATCCTGACCCATCGCAATCGTCCCGATAGTCCTATCCATGCACTCGGACACGCCGACCTTGTTGAAACGCCCGATGGCTGGTGGATGGTTTGTTTGGGGATTCGACCGCAGGGCGGCCGCTTTCACCATATAGGCCGGGAAACATTCCTCACTCCTGTAACCTGGAACGAAAAAGGCTGGCCTGTGGTCAACAATAATGGCACGCTTGAGCTGACAATGTCTACACCGAAACTTCCTCAGCATACTTGGAAAAAACTTCCCGCCAGGGATAATTTCGACAGGGACAAATGGGCTATGCAGTGGAACTTTTTGAGAAATCCTTATAAAGATGATTTTTCTCTTACCGCCCGTCCCGGCTATCTTCGCCTCAATGGTTCAGCCATAACTTTTAACGACCAGGACTCACCGGCCTTCGTTGGCCGCCGTCAAACGGATTTCAACTGTACAGCTTCGACCTTGGTTGAATTTGAGCCTAAAAGTGAAAACGAAGAAGCTGGCCTTGTTGTCCGCGGATTCGACAGATTTTACTATACAATCGGTGTCACTCTGCGTAATGGTAAACGTCAGGTCTTCTTCAGGAAAGTAGTAAGAGGTGAGGTAATCGATTCTATTCAATACGTCGATATTCAACCCGGCCGTGTGATTCTGTCGGTAAAAGCATCTCCATTGTCTTATGAATTTTCCTGCAAGTCGCCAACAGGCGCTCGGAAAGTTCTGGGCACAGCCCTGACAAAAGATTTGTCCGTTGAAGTAATCGGTTTTGAGCGAGGGATGTGTTTTACCGGCGCTTATTTTGGAATGTATGCGTCGGGCAATGGAAAAAAATGCACAAATCCTGCCGACTTCGACTGGTTTGAGTATGTCGCAGAATAATAAATAGGAGAGAAAATTGAATAAAAATAACCAAAACAAATCCGCTCTGAAAGATGTCCTCAGAGATGATTTTTATATCGGCGTTGCTCTCTACCGCGATCAGATTTACGGCAAAGAGCCGAAAGCTATGAAAATCGTCGAAAAGCACTTCAACAGCATCGTATCGGAAAACATTCTGAAATGGGAAGAGGTCCACCCCGAGCCGAACCGGTATAATT
>JASFMF010000037.1:0-8855 GCA_050117705.1 Phycisphaerales bacterium | reverse complement strand
AAAATGGTGCAAAATATCACACCCTTGTATATTGAGATACGGGTAATATATTTGCAACGGTTTTGAGAGATAAAGATCAAGCGATAAAGCTTGGGCGTGTTCTGGGGCTAGCCCCAGAACACGCGGCGGCAGACGAGATCGTCACACCCTGGGGCTTAAAAGCCCGAATCGTAGCCGGATCCGTCGGCCGTTACCATAGCAAAAGTCCGAACAGTCGCTTGGGACATTTTAATATTATGAGCCCGTATTCGCAAGGAAGGATTACTATGGAAAATACTATTGGTATTGACGTATCAAAAGCAAAACTTGATGTGTATGTACTCAACGAAAAAAGGGACATTCAATTCGAAAATTCTACCACAGGAGTTAAAGAATGTATTAATTTGTGCTTAAAGGTTAAGCCCGAACTTATAGTTATGGAAGCTACCGGCGGATATGAGTATCTTACGGCAGCTGAACTTTCCGCCGAAGGATTGCCTATAGCAGTGGTTAATCCGAGAAGGATAAGAGATTTTGCCAGAGCTATCGGCATGACAGCAAAAACAGATAAGATTGATGCGAAGGTTATCGCTCTATACGCGTCTAATTGTCAGCCAATTCCGCAAGGCAGAATCGACGATAACGGCCGTAAATTGAAGGCTTTGACGGCCAGAAGACGACAGTTGCTGGATATGAGAGTTGCTGAAAACAATCGTATCGAGCATTTTGTTGACAAGGAGATTTACCACAGCGTTGAAATTGTAATTAGGACAATCAATAAGGAAATTGAAAAGATAGACAGGCAGATTCAGGACCATATTGATAATATGCCCCAGCTCAAACAAAAGACTGAGAAATTAAGCTCTATCCCTGGCGTTGGTGATATTACCGCCGCCATGCTGGTTAGCGAACTGCCTGAGTTAGGAACTTTCAACAGAAGACAGATAGCGGCTCTGGTCGGAGTTGCGCCTATTAATCGTGACAGTGGCGCCTTCCGTGGTAAACGAATGACCGGCGGCGGCAGGAGAAGTGTTCGGAACCGATTGTTTATGCCGACACTTGTTGCTATCCGGCACAATCCTGTGCTGAAAATATATTACCAAAGACTAGTCGATAAAGAAGGTAAAACTAAAATGGTAGCAATAATTGCTGCCATGAGAAAACTGCTGTGTATTATGAATGCTATGTTGAAAAAAAATCAGGCTTGGAAGCCTAATATGCTATAAAGATTGTTGATTCTTAAGACAGTCGCTACCTTTCTAATTTTGGTGGGGCAAGCCCTATTCAATTTATTATTTACTATCCCTTGGGGATAAATTTACGATTTATTATTTTTTGAGATTGCCGCGTCGCTTCGCTTCTCGCAATGACGAGTTAAATAGCATTTCTACCGGAGACCAGCATGAGAAACATACAGTGTTACGTAGTCTCGCAAGAGACGAAGTAAATATAAATAATATCGAACGAAGGTAGAAATGTTATTCACGAGTTGGATGACTGGATGGAGTAAATTGAAATAGTACCGAACCGAAGGCGGCACAGAGCGGGTTCTTGGAAAGAGTGTTTTTTTCTTGACTCTGGCTAAGATTTTGGTAATAATTTTAGTAAAGTGAGAAGCAGCAGCAGAAATGTAGTGGGAATATAGTCAACAAATTTTTAGCACGTTTATGCGACAGGCAAGTGGGTAGATGTGAGTCTTTATTAAAATAGCTCATGAAAAATTCTACAATAATACAAATAGGAATAACAGCAGGAATGTTATGGTTTATTTTTCCAATTGCCGCCGCAATAATTACTCCCCCGGATGTTGTTTCTCAGGTGGTTGTTATAATCGAAATGACAATTGTTTATGGTCTTCTGACTTTAATCATATCACGACTTAAATCACTCGAACAAACTCCAGAAAGTATTAAAATATTGCTAATTATCCTGGTATGTACGCTTTCTATTACAATACCATGCTCCATAACATTGCTCCGACATATTCTCACTAATTGAATAGCGCCGGCAACGCTGGATGTTTTAGCTGGTCAGGATTTTAAAACCTTTCCTTAATACGAAGACCTGCCTGCTCTTATGAAACTATCCTGAAGATTCTGAGGTGTCAGATTTTACAAGGATTTGCCTTCGCCAGGCCTGGTCACCAAAATTCCCGGCGAAGCCAAGCAGCTTTTTCTGGTGGTCCCGGATTTGAAGAGAAAGTATACGATTTCTGTCGCTACTGGTAACAAAGTCATTAGTGACACATTCGAATATGTAGTTCACCTCAGAAAATTCAAGCTCGTGAGCAATTTCATAGGCTTCATCGAGAGTGCCAATCGTCTCGAGAGAAATTCTGTTAAGAAAAGAAATAACTTTCCCGATACTTTCTAAAAGCTGGTGTTCAGCCGGGGCATCAAGCTGGTCGGCTGATAACGAGTCCTGAATCTCCTTCAATATATCAGCGTGTTCAACTTCATCAGCTGCCAAATCCTTCCAGAAACTCGAAATCTCCGGCACGTGTGCGAACATCTGCGATAGCTGAAGGTAGATGCCGCGGGCGTAGTTCTCGGCTTCAATTGCCTGCCGGATTAAATATGATATAGTTTGCTGCGAATCTAATGTCGAAGCTGACTTTAACTGGTCAGAGTTTTGTGGTAAGGACATCGATTTACTTCCTTTATTTGGCTATTATTATATTAATCGCAGAAGACCCCCATGCTGTCTATGTTATTTTTCGACTAAAAACGGGGATGGCTTCACTAAATTTAAAAGTAAAATTCGTCGATTCCCCCTAAGGGGCGCCACTGTAAGGTGTGCTCCAGCGGCCTTACGGCGCGCCCGGGACAAAATGGAAAAACAGGGAGCATTCTAATCGAATATTGATTTATTCAGATGCAACCGTGTATAATGTTCACGGAAAACTTACAACCTAAACTAAGGAACTGTTCTGTGACCACAAGAACCTTCGTCGAAAAGAAACGAAAAATACTGACCCGACTGTTAGGCATCATCTTAGTTTTACTGATACTTTTTTCGGAAAGTCACTGGGAACAGATATCGATTATAAGCGACCTTCTCTTCCTGTCCGGGATTGTCTTAGTAGGAACCGCGACTGTCGGGCGCCTGTGGTGTCTTCTCTATATATCCGGTTATAAAACCAACACCCTCATCAAATGGGGGCCATATTCCATTTGCCGTAATCCCTTATACTTTTTCAGCTTGTTAGGCGGCACAGGTGTCGGTCTTGCAAGTGAAACCCTTATACTACCAAGCATAATTTTTATTGGTTTTGCATTATACTATCCTTTTATGATAAGGGCCGAGGAACGCAAACTACGCAAAGTACATAACAAGGATTTCGATGACTATGTTGACTCTACGCCGAGATTCTTCCCATCATTAAGCTCGCTTAAAGAACCGCAGGAGTATACAGTTAAGCCAAAAGCATTCAGGAAAGGATTGTTCGATGCTCTTTGGTTTGTGTGGCTGGTCGGGATTCTTGAGATTATAGAAGCTTTACATGAATACGAGGTCCTGCCCGTTTTTCTGAAACTATATTGAACTATGTAAGGCCTACCCATATTTACCATCAGCCTTTTCTTTATATTTTATTCAGCGAAAAAATTTGACTTTTTCCTCCTATAGTTGTATTTTAGAGATAAATAAAAATCAACATAAAGGGAGCCACGTTAATGAGGTAATAAAACGGAAAACAAGGTTTTTATCAGGTACTGAAGCCGCTTTAAAATAAGTGGTAAGATATTGGTATGTACTATAGAGACTATTTTTCCGTTCTTTTGCCTTGTCGTGGCTGCTTTTATGCGCAAAAAGATAATCAGCCACACCAACTTCGAATCTTAAAAGGAGGTTTTCAAAATGTTAGATACGGGTTTAAAAAACAAAGTTGTCATAGTAACAGGCGCCAATCATGGTATGGGCGCGGCGACGGCGATTGCACTTGCGAAAGAGGGGGCGAAGGTTTTCGTTCACTATTATCGTGCCGGGGCAGAGGCTTATGGTGAACTCAGCGAAGAAGATGCAAAGAAAGCTACCGTGCCGGGGCGGGCCTATTACTATAAGATGCAATCAAAAACAGCTGATGAAGTGGTAAAAGCAATAGAGAGCCTGGGGAGTAAATGTTTTGCGTTTGAGTCCGATTTGGCCGAGCCGAGTAATATACCGGAGATTTTCGATAAAGCGGAAGAGAAGCTTGGGCCGGTCGATGTTGTTGTTAACAATGCCGCATATACCAAATGTGATACTTTCATTCCTGAAGACGAACTAAAAAAGGAACCTTCATTTGCCAATCAATTTCCAAAAGCCACATTCAGTGCAGAAACTCATGACAGAAACTTCGAGGTGAACAGCAGGGCGGTCGGCCTGATGATGGCGGAGTTTGCAAAGCGCTATATCGCAAGAAAGGCAACATGGGGACGTATCGTAAATATCAGCTCGGACGGCGCGCACGGATATTCGGAAGTTGTCTCCTACTATGCGAGCAAGGCGGCGGGGGAAAGCTTTACCCGAGCGGCGGCAGTGGAACTGGGACCGTATGGAATTACAGTCAATGCAGTATCCCCCGGCGCGGTGAATACGGGATGGCTACCGCCCGAGATCGAAGAAAATCTTGCCAAGACTTATCCGTTAAGAAGGCTGGGTAAGCCGGAAGACATTGCAAATGCAATTGTGTTCTTCGCATCCGAACAAGCGGACTGGATTACCGGCCAGGTTTTGTTTGTGGGCGGCGGCAACAAAATGTAAAAACTCTCAGAGTTTAATTGTTGTCAGGATTTATTAAGGCCAGGAATTAAAACCGCCCGGCCTTTCTTTCTTACACAAACCGCTGAGGCAACTTTGCTGCAAAGAAAGTTACAGTAAATTTCATTATTTCTGTAATATTTTCGGACTTACCGGCTCTAAATTAATTGAAGTTAGTGGCAGTACTTTTTAATTTAGGGTCCGATATGTCAGTATTAATTTTATATAAAGGCAGGCTCTTTAAAAGCTTCAGCCCGTAATTTTTGCTCTTTTTATATTAAAAATGAGCCTCTAAAACGGGAAATAAAGGGTTCGTTGACTTTTTTTTATCTTTGGAGCCATGGTTGGAAATAATTGGAATTTCATTTTTCAATATCTGTAACATTGGGAGTTAATGAAAAAGACTCAGCAAGACGACATATCCACAATAACAAAGCTGTTCATAACGTAAAAAATGCCATGGTAAAATATGGCTTTTCGATGCCATTTTTACATGTAATGGACTGAAGGTTTTAAAACGAGCGAAACGAAAAAATGAATCAACTCGTGTCCATCTTAAAACTCAATATTAATTATTCTGGTATGAGGGTACAAAAATGAGAAGCACAATTTTAGGAATAACTTTAGTTCTGTTGTTATTCGGCACAACATTCGGAAACAATATCAGCACCAATATATCGTGGATCAACGGAGACAACCCACCGGATTTCGGCAGAGGTCCCGAGGAACCCACTACTGCGGACTTAGTTTACTTCACCATACCAACGAGTGTCTATGTCAATTCATGGACTGCAGAACGTTCCTTAGGTGGAGTGCCTACACTTTCAGTCGACCCGGTTGACAGAATTGTCGAACTATTTTTTGATCCCCCTGCTCCGGGTGGTGATCCTCCATCCGGTCAAAGTCAAGTGTGCGGCTTAGAAGGTCATTTCGGGCCGCTCGAAGAAGGGGCGTGGATTTTCTTCTCTCATTTTCCAGGCTCTATTTATCTGGACAGCTTCAATGTTACAAGCGGACCAACTTCGGCGACTATCTCCGGATATGTGAGGACTGAAGGCGGTTCCGGAATTAGTGATGTAATCATGACTTTCAACAACGGCGGCGGCAGCGCTACGACAAATAGTGCAGGTTTTTACACGAACAGTGTACCGAACGGCTGGTCAGGAACTGTTACGCCGAGTAAAAGTAATTATGACTTTCAACCAACTTCACGAACATACAATATTGTAACCACAAATAAAACAGACCAGAACTATATAGGCTCCACCGGATCGCCACCTCCGCCGCCACCACCGACAGACGAGTATTTTACCGAACAGTTTTCTTCGGGAGAAGATGCCTTTGACCTGTCGAATAAATCAATTACGTTCACACCTGAGATGGACGGTGCATACTATAGTGCTTACCTTGAAGAGATTACAGAGTTGCCAACCAACCCCGCCGGAGGCGAACAACTGTCGCTGGGGGATGATAATTTTCACAGTGTAAGTTTGGGAGGGGGAGCTACAATATTCATATACGGCAGCAGCTTTTCGAGCTTCTATGTCGGTAGCAACGGCTATATAACCTTCACCGAAGGAGATAACGACTATTCAGACAGTTTTATCGACCATTTTAGAACAAGGCGCATATCGGGATTGTACAATGATTTCAATCCAACCGCAGGGGGACAAATAAGCTGGAAACAATTAGCAAACCGTGTGGTCGTGACATGGGAGAACATTCCGGAATACAGCGGCACCAACTCCAGCACATTCCAGATTGAAATGTTTTTCGACGGAAGAATATGTCTTTCCTGGCTTGGAGTGGATGCCGACAGCGGTATCGTTGGCTTGTCGGAGGGTCTTGGAGTACCAGAAGACTTTCAGGAAACAGATCTGTCTGAAATAGAATCGCCATCAGAACCACCACCGATAGAACTTGATTATTTAACCGAGCAGTTTTCCTCCGGAGGCGACACATTCGACCTGTCTAATAAATCAATTATGCTCACACCTATGACAGATGGTACCAAGTATCATGCCTACCTTTATGATGTCACAGAGCTGCCAACCGATCCCGCCGGCAGTACAGGTTTGTCGCTGGGTGATGACGATTACGAGTCCATAAGTTTGAATGGTGAAGCTATGGTATTCATATACGGTAACAGCTTTACAAGCTTTTATGTCGGCAGCAACGGCTATATAACATTTGCCGAAGGAGATAACGACTACTCGGACACCTTGTTCGACCATTTCGAAATGTTACGTATATCAGCGTTGTTCAACGACCTCAACCCAGCCGCAGGTGGACAGGTTAGCTGGAAACAATTAGCAGACCGTGTGGTCGTGACATGGGAGAACGTCCCCGAATACAGCGGAAGTAATCCGAATACATTCCAGGTTGAAATGTATTTCGATGGAAGAATACGACTCTCCTGGCTTGGGATCGAAGCCGACAGCGGTATCGTAGGATTATCAGAGGGGCTCGGTGTGCCGGATGATTTCGAAGAGACAGATTTTTCAGAAATAAATTCAGAACCGACACCACCTCCGGAATCACCAACAATACTTGCGTACATCGCCGAGCAATTTTCCGCCGGAGAAGACGATGCGTTTGACCTGTCAAATAAATCGGTAATGTTCACACCGACCATAGATAATGCCGCTTATAGTGTTTATCTAAAGGAAATCACACAGCTGCCTACCAATCCTATTGACGGAACAAATCTGTCACTGGGGGATGATGATTTTGAATTTGCCAAGTTAAACGATGAAGCCCAGGTATCCATATACGGCAGCAGCTTTGGAGGCTTTTATGTCGGCAGCAACGGCTACGTAACTTTCACCAACGGAGATAACGACCATTCAGAAAATATGACAGACCATTTTGCCATGGCGCGCATATCCGCATTGTTCAACGACCTTAATCCGTCTGCAGGCGGACAGGTCAGCTGGAAACAACTGACAGACCGGGCAGTTGTCACATGGGAGAATGTTTCTGAATACGGCGGCAATAACTCTAATACATTCCAAATCGAGATGTATTTCGACGGTAGAATACAGATTTCCTGGCTTGAGGTTGAATCTGTCAGCAGTCTCGTTGGTCTATCAGACGGGCTCGGTGTGCCGGGAGATTTCACGGAAACGGACCTTTCAGAAATAAACACGCAATCAATGCCAACAACAACATATGTGCATATTGCTGAGCAGTTTATTTCAGAAGACGATGCCTTCGATCTTTCGAACAAATCAATTCTGTTCACACCTACTTCAGACGGCACCTCCTACAGCGCTTATATTAACGATATTACACAATTACCAACCAACCCGGCAGGGAGTAGCGGATTTGTGCTTGGTGATGATGACTATCAGCACGTAATCTTAAATAACAACGCTACAGTGTCCATATACGGCAATAACTTCGGGGACTTCTATGTCGGCAGTAACGGCTATATAACCTTTTCCGAAGGAGAAGACGTACGTTCTGATACTTTAGCTAACCATTTTAATGCTCTGCGCATATCGGCACTATTCGACGATCTGAATCCATCCAATAGTGGATCAGTCAACTGGAAACAATTTACAAACCGTGCCGTTGTTACATGGGAGAATGTTCCTAAATATGGCAAAAGTAACTCCAATACATTCCAAATTGAGATGTATTTCGATGGAAGAATACGACTCTCCTGGCTTGTTGTTGAAAATATTAGTGGTATCGTGGGATTATCAGCGGGTCTCGGTGTGCCGGAAGGCTTCGAAGAGTTAGACTTTTCAAAGATAAATGAACCGCCATCATCACCACCACCTTCCCCTCCGCCAACACTACCGCCGCCAACAACGCTTGAGCATATCGCTGAACAGTTCTCTGTCTCCTTAAACGATAATTTCGACTTATCGTATAGATCAATTATATTCACACCTACTTCAGACGGTATCTCCTACAGCGCTTACCTTGATGAGATTACATCGCTACCAACCAACCCTGATGGCGGTACACATTTGTCGCTGGGTGATGACGATTATGAGTACGTAGATTTAAATAGCGCCGCTACAGTATCTATATACGGCAGCAGCTTTGGAGGCTTTCATGTCGGCAGTAATGGTTACATAACCTTCACCGAAGGAGACAACGACTTTTCAGATACTCTCGCCGAC
>JASFMF010000036.1:0-8925 GCA_050117705.1 Phycisphaerales bacterium | reverse complement strand
TGATTTATCTTATAATACTGCTCGACAATGCCGATAAGGCGCGCCAAAACTTCCCGGCCCTCCGGACTGGCTTCCAGTCCGACAATTTGCAATCCGATAGAGGCACTGCTGCCGTCTGATGTCGGGAGGATATTTCTAATCTGGGCGCTAATCATAAGCGGCTGTTCATAAGGCAACGGTGTAAAACGCATGCCAACAAACTGGCCTTTCTTAAAAGCCAAATTTTCCGTGCAAAAAGTTTTGGCCGTATTGCCTTCCGAATCACGCCTGACAGATGTAGGGTCATCCGCTTCATCCGGATATGAAACAACAACCTGGGCGCCACCGGCGGAAATATCGACGAGCCTGCCCTGGCAATAATCGTGCGTTTCCTCCGGAGCATCCTGTACATGACTTTTCGCCTGGTGCCGGCCGCTTCGGTGCCACAGGACGACCTTTACCTTCAGTGACTCAGGCACATCAACGCGGAAATAGCTTCTTCTCTGGACCACTTCAATCCGATCCGGCGCCATAAGTATCAGTTTCCCACCATAGCCCTGTCCTGTTCCGGGGCTGGAAGATGGCTCAAGAGCAATCACAGTCGTATCAAAAACAAACTTACCGTATTCGTATTTGAACGATATACCAACCGGCTGGTCAATCTGGATATTTACGGGGTGTTGCTTCTTCCTTACAGCTGCGCTCTCGACGCTAAGTTTATTGTCTGCAAGGCCGGTCAACAGCACCTTTGCCACGTGCCATTTGCCTTTGGACAAATAAGACATAATGGCAGACACTTTTTTATCGGTCGCAGTTTGCAGGATTTTGTTTGACTCATCCCCACGTAGTAACATCACCTTACTGTTCATATCGGCCCCATTTTATTCTATTTACATCAATTCTTTCTTCAGAATCCCCCCAGGCTTTCCAATCGTTTGTATTCCAAGAAAGATTCTTTTTAAAAGATACATATATAAATCGGCTATTGACAAATAACTTTTTACATTAAGTTTGGGTAAATCTCATTCTTTAGTAAAAAATCCCACAAGTTTTTGCCTTCGGCTGCAACTTAACGTAAAAAGAATTCAGGCCCTATAACTGCGGTCTTTTCAGACAAAATAGCGTAATTACAAAGAGCAGACTTGCTAAAAACACGTTCGGTAATTACTATTACTTCCTATATGGAAAAAACTTACGATATAATCAAGAAAGGTGGTGATAAATTGGCCCTTTTGGGTCTTTTTGCCTTCGCGCTGTTAATTGCCCGCTTAATAGTTGCTTCAAAGTCCACAATTTTGCTTTCACAACCAATAGAATTAAATTATGCCGGTTTATCGGTATCAATGCCGGCGGGAAACGGCTGGAATAGTGATAAGCAATGGAGACATCGGGAAAACGCCTTTTATTTAAGCAGCAAGCTGACCATCGGTTCCAACAATCCCGCCGCCCAGGCTTACTGTCGTTATCTGTTATGCACCGAGACAACTTCCACACAAACAAAGTTTGAGCAAAAAGCCTCTGAATTTAACAGCGAGATAATAAAAACAGGCCGGATTAAAACAGAGGAATTAACTTTCGACTGGGCACTTATGGAAAAACCGAAAGCACCACTTGGTTTTATCTTCGGCACTGCAAAGCTGCCATACAATCGTCAGCTCGATATCGAAGTACATCAGATTATGAACGATTCCGGGATGGCTGAGCAGGCCTTTCAGGACATCGTAGATAGTTTAAACCTCAAAGACAACGAACTGCTCGAAGCGGGTGCTCAAATAATCTCGACAATTAAAAGCAGAGGGCTTGGCGCTTTTTTTGACAGCCAGAACCAACAAGCCTTTTTCCTGCTTAAAGATTCAAAGATGCACGCTATTGGTTTTTCAATGGATATGGTTATCGATTCCGGCTCCGAAGTTCAGCCAAATATTCAGGCGGCGGGCCTGTTTTATATCAAAAGCAAACGTGCCTCATATACCCACGAACAGGTTATATCTTTCGAGGGTTCTAATAATCTTGACGAATTTGTTATGAAAAGTGACATTACTAACAGTACCGGCACGGAGATATCCGTAAATCCGTCCGGCCTGATGACGGTACGTAAGTCCGGCTCACAGACGAAAAGTTATCATCTCGGCCATACAGCAATACCGGAGATTTTTATCGAGCAGCTTATCGGTCAGGTGCTTGACAGTGACGAAAATGAAATCATCGTGGACATAATCGAGGCCGATGGCAAAATTAGTCCGATGCTCGTATCCGGAATTGAAACTAAAAAAGATATCACTATCGATGGAGTCACTTACCTGTTAAATCTCGAACTGCTGGACGGGCGGGGTTATTTCGAACAGGTATTTCTTAACGAGGAAAAACAGGTTTTCAAAAAGCTGATACACCAAAGAGATACGTATATACTCGAAAGTACTACCTCAGAAGACATCATGGGAAGATTTCCCGAACGAGCCGAATACATTTTGCAAGTTGATAAAATGCTGAAATAGACAAATACATATCTTTACAAGGAGCTGGTATGAACGCCGGGCAGGTAGAATTGAAAAAGACACACCGCAAAATAAAAGGCTGTATCACTCGAATTAGACTTTCAACCTACTTTTACCTGTTGATTTTTTGTCTGTTTACCGCAGGATGTATGGTCGGCTCTTCGAGTCAGAGTAGCACCGGTCGTAACGATGAGTCGAAGTGGAACAATATGAAACTTTGGTATCGTCAGCCGGCAAAGGAATGGACCGAAGCACTGCCTGTCGGAAACGGTCGGCTGGGGGCGATGGTTTTCGGAACAGTAGAAACAGAGCAGATACAACTCAACGAAGATACCGTCTGGGCGGGAGAGTTTGTCGAACGAGACCGTGTCGGCGCTTACAAACATCTTGATGAGGCACGCCGTTTAATTTTCGATGGTAAATATACGCAAGCTCAGAGACTAATACAGCAAAGATTTATGGGGCAGGATCCTCGCAGCAGCTATCAGACTCTTGGTGACCTGCAGCTTCGATTTCAAAACGGCCAAAATATAACCAATTACCGCCGGGAGCTTGACCTTGATACTGCAATTGCTTCGGTCAGATTCCGTACCAACAATGCTATATTCACTCGTGAGGTTTTTGCAAGCCCTGTTGATAACTGCATCGTCGTTCGCCTGTCATCCGACAGACCGGCACAGATTACATTCGATGCAAAACTGTCCCGACCGGAGAATGCCATTGTCGAAATTGCAGCTCCGGACCGTATCGCAATGAAGGGCCAAGCGGCAATAGAAGGAAAACAAAAAGGTGTCAAGTTCGAGACGCAATTGAGAATTGTTCCCGAAGGTGGAACATTAACCACAACCGCTGAAGGTCTGCGAGTCGAAAATGCAGATGCCGCAACACTGCTGCTGGTCGCCGCAACCGACTACAACTTCAATAATCCTTATAAACCACTCAAGACCGACCTGGGCGGGGTTTGCCGGAAACAGCTGATGGTCAGTCACAAGGATTATGCTCGACTAAAAGCCAGCCATATTTTAGAACATAGGCGGCTTTTCAGACGCGTCAATATAAACCTCGGAACGACACCGGCCTCCAGGAAGCCGACAGATCAGAGATTGCAGGCTGTCAAGGCAGGCACCGCCGATCCCGCGCTGATGGCTTTGTATTTTCAGTTCGGACGTTATCTTTTAATCAGTTGTTCCCGGCCGGGATGTATGCCTTCGAATCTGCAGGGGCTCTGGAACCACCACATCACAGCTCCATGGGGCTCCGACTATCACATTAATATAAATATCCAGATGAACTACTGGCCGGCAGAAGTATGCAATCTTTCCGAATGTCACGAGCCGTTCTTCTATCTCGTAGATAAACTACGGCCTCGCGGCAGAAAGACCGCCAGGGACGTCTATAACTGTCGCGGCTTCGTCGCGCAATATACTACAGACCCGCTGTGGTGGACTACTCCCAGTGGAAGGGTCCAATACGGCATGTGGCCGACCGCGGCCGGATGGTGCTGTCAGCATCTCTGGGAACACTACGCATTCACCGGCAACAGAAGGTTTTTAGCAACTCGGGCTTATCCTATTATGAAAGAATCCGCAGAGTTCTTCCTTGATTACCTCACCGAAGACCCGACAACAGGCAAGCTCTTATGTGGCCCATCGATTTCACCGGAAAATACTTTCCGCGCGCCGGATGGCCAGACATGCAGCCTCACTATGGGGCCGGCTATGGACCAGCAAATCATATATGACCTTTTCACAAACTGCATTGAAGCAGCAGAAATTCTCGGAATAGAAGATGAGTTTATTAAAGATGTCAAGGCTGCTCGTCAAAATTTGGCCGGTCCGATGATAGGCTCAGACGGAAGGTTAATGGAATGGAATGAAGAGTTTGGGGAGCCGGAGCCGGGCCATCGGCACATTTCACATTTATTCGCTTTGCATCCGGGCAAACAAATTACCGTAAACGGCACGCCTGAATTAGCAGCGGCGGCAAGGAAATCATTAGAGTACCGCCTTGCACACGGCGGCGGGCATACCGGCTGGAGCAGGGCCTGGATAATCAATTTCTGGGCACGTTTACAGGACGGCGAGAAGGCTCATGCAAACATGCTGGCACTGCTGCGAAAATCAACGTTGCCCAATCTTTTCGACGACCATCCGCCCTTCCAGATTGACGGCAACTACGGCGGCACAGCCGGCGTTGCAGAGATGCTGCTACAAAGCCATGCCGGCGAAATTCACCCGCTTCCTGCTTTGCCCAGCGCCTGGCCATCAGGATTTATAAAAGGCCTGCGGGCACGTGGTGGATTCGAAGTGGACATCGCCTGGAAAACCAACAGACTTACTGCCGCCAATATCCGTTCACTGCTGGGTAAAAAGTGCAGAATCCGCACAAGCGTGCCGGTCAGTATAATCTCTAAAGGCAAATTGCTTAAAACTGCAAAACCGGAAGAAAATGTTATTGAATTCGATACAAGGATCGGCCGGACATATATGGTGCTATCGAATTAAAAGCCTTCTTTTGTTTGTATCGCGATGGGGTATTGATAAATTTTCAAAATAATAATATGCTATTGGACTGCAACTGAACTCGAAGGAGCGTAATTATGCAGATGCGACAATTAGGCAATACAGACCTGGAGCTAACGACCGTTGGTCTGGGCACGTGGGCGATGGGCGGGCCGTGGCAGTTCGGCTGGGGACCTCAGGATGATGACGAAGCCGTCGCTGCAATTACAAAAGCCCTCGAAACAGGTATAAACTGGATAGATACCGCTCCCGCCTATGGCTTAGGTCATTCCGAAGAGCTTGTTGGGCAGGTTCTCAAGCAAACAAGCAAGAAACCTATCATAGCAACAAAATGCGGCATCTTATGGAATGAAAAGAAAGAGAAAGTTTGCTGTCTTAAAAAGCAAAGTATTCGTGACGAATGTCACGCCAGTCTTAAAAGACTCGGCATCGATACGATCGACCTTTACCAGATGCACTGGCCCGACCCGGACGAAGATATCGAGGAGGCCTGGGAAGAAATGGCAAAATTCGTGAAAGAGGGCAAGGTGCGGTATCTTGGAGCCTCGAATTTCAATGTCGAGCAAATTAAACGTGCCGCAAAGATTCACCCGGTAGTGTCACTTCAGCCGCCTTACAGTATGCTCCAAAGAGAAGTCGAAGATGAATTATTGGGTTACTGTGCCGAAAATAACATCGGCGTTGTAGTGTACAGCCCTATGCAAAGAGGCCTGCTAACCGGCAAATTCAGCCCGGAAAGGGTTGCAGGCTTGCCTTTAGACGACCATCGCAGAAGACATGCCGACTTTCAGGACCCACAGTTTACAGCTACGTTGGAACTTGTCGAACAACTTAGGCCTATCGCAGAACGTAACGGCAGGACACTGGCACAGTTGGCTATAAGCTGGGTTTTACGAAGGTCCGAAGTTACCGCCGCCATAGCAGGAGCACGTAAGCCGGAGCAGATTATCGAAACCGCGCCGGCGTCAGACTGGAATTTAAGCCAGGAAGATATCGACAAAATCGAACAACTCTTGGAAGAACGTCAAAATAAAATTCAATCCAAGTAAACCAAAGTACAGAGGAAGAATATGTCAAAAGATAAAGAGCTTTACTCAAGTCCGTTAGTAGAGAGAAATGCGTCGAGGGAAATGTCCGAACTGCTCGGGGCGCAAACGAAATTCAGCGTCTGGCGCGAATTGTGGCTGGAACTGGCGAAGGCAGAGAAAAAACTCGGCCTTGATATCAAACAAAGCCAGATAAAACAGATGGAAAGACACCTCGATGATATCGATTTTAAAAAGGCGGCCCGCTTCGAAAAAAAATTCCGCCACGATGTTATGGCCCACGTGCATACGTTCGGATCCGTCGCGCCGAAAGCCGCCCCTATAATCCATCTCGGTGCGGCAAGCTGCTATATAGGTGACAACGCCGATTTGATAATCATGCGGGAAGCTCTGTATATAATCGCTGCCAAACTTGCAACGGTGATAAATCTGTTGAGCAAATTTGCCAAGAAGCACCGGGCGCTTCCGACATTGGGCTTTACACATTATCAGCCGGCCCAGTTGACAACCGTAGGCAAAAGGGCATCGCTATGGTGTTACGAGTTCGTGATGGATTTGCAGGAAATCGAACACCGGCTTGATACACTGCCATTTAGAGGAGTCAAAGGCACTACCGGCACACAGGCATCTTTCCTGGCGCTTTTCGACGGCAGCCACAGTAAAGTCAAACAGCTTGATAAAGCCATCGCCGCCGCATTCGGCTTTAAGAAAATATGCGCTGTCACCGGCCAGACATATCAGCGAAAAATCGACGCCCTTATCGTTAACGCTTTGGCTTCGGTTGCACAGTCGGCTCACAAATTCTGTAACGACATCCGGCTGCTCGCAAATCTGAAAGAGATGGAGGAGCCTTTTGAAAAAACGCAAATCGGCTCTTCATCGATGGCTTACAAAAGAAATCCGATGCGCTGCGAGAGAGCGACAGCCCTTAGCAGATTCGTATTAAGTCTTGCGACAAGCCCGCAAATGACTGCCTCCGAACAATGGCTCGAAAGAACTCTGGATGACTCAGCCAATAAAAGGATTGTTATTCCCGAAGCGTTCCTTGCTGTGGACGGTATCCTGCAAATACTTATCAACGTTACCGGGGGACTTGTGGTTTATCCGAAGGTAATTGCGGCTCGCATTGAAGCAGAGCTGCCCTTTATGGCTACCGAGAATATCTTAATGGCGGGCGTGATGGCCGGCGGAAGCAGGCAGGATCTGCACGAGAGAATAAGGCTGCACTCGCACGCCGCGGCGGCGCAGGTGAAAAAATTCGGCAGGCCGAATGATTTGATTGGCCGGCTTAGAGCAGATATAGCCTTTAGGAAAGTCGACTTTGAAAAAGTGTTAGACCCAAGCAAGTACATCGGCAGGGCGCCACAGCAGGTCGATGAATTTATAAGAACGGTCGTAGCGCCGATTCAAAGAAAATACCGCAAAGAACTTAACAAGAAAGTGGAACTGAACGTTTAAAACAAAAAGATGGAGCTTAAGGACAAGGTAGCTTTAGTAACAGGTTCCGCGGGCAGCGGCATGGGACGCAGTATCGCGCTGACACTGGCTCGTAAAGGTGCAAAAGTTGAACCCTAAGAGACTTATGAAATTATAAGTAGCTAAAATTATGTGCAATAGTATCCTAAGAATGGTTCGCTTGTGTTTGATGGTTTGTTCGGTGTCTTTCTTCGTTGGTTGTAAGGAAAAGCCAATCCACCATGCTGCTCATGACGGCGATTTGAAGAAAGTAAAAGAAATAATTGACAGGGACCCCAACCAAATAAACGTTCAAGATGCAATGGATTACACCCCATTACACCTTGCCTCCGGCAAGGGGCATACCGAAATAGTAGAGTTTCTGCTCAACCATGGTGCTGATACTGAATTAGAAACTTGTACAGGACATACGCCATTGATGTTTGCTGCAAGATATGCAAGAGATGGGAAGTATGAAACCATAAAGACATTGCTTGGGCATGGGGCAAAAGTGGATCATAAAAAAGATGGGGATGGCAGTACAGCATTGCATTATGCTGCAATGTACAGCGGTAAGGAAGTAATGAACTTACTCATTTCATACGGCGCCGATGTTAATGCAAGAGATGAATATCAAAGTACCCCGTTACATCAGGCGGCTATGCGGAACAATATAGAGGCGGCAAAGGTACTCGTTGAGCATGGGGTGGATATTTTCGCGAAAAGATATGCGTCTGAAGAGTCGCTGCGCCGTTTTCCTGGTTCAACAAAACGTACCATGAATAAAACTGCAAAAGAAATAGCGTTGATGAGGGGCGGCAAAGAACTGGCACAATACCTGCAGACAAAAGAGGAAGAAAAAGAAAAGGAAAATAAAAAAGATGGAGCTGAAGGGTAAGGTAGCTTTAATAACGGGCGCCGCAGGTAGCGGCATGGGGCGAAGCATTGCGCTGACCCTGGCTCGTGAAGGTGTAAAAGTTGCTATAAATTATCGTACGAGTAAAGATAATGCACAAGCCATAGTCAACCATCTCAAAGATCGTAAAGCTGACGCAATTGCCGTAGAAGCTGATGTATTTGAGGCCGATGGCTGTAAAAATTTGGTGAACACAACGATTGAACATTTCGGCCGGATTGATATTTGCGTTATCAACCCCGGCGCAGGTTGGCATCCGGAACCTGTTGACAAGCTTGACTCATCCGCTGCGATAGAGGATGTTCAGCACGAGGTCGCGCCTTTCTTCCATTTGATGCCGCTGGTACTGCCCCAAATGTACGAGCAACAGTGGGGAAGAATAATCGGTATTTCACTATTACCGCCTTATGAATCACCTGCTTACTCTTATAATGTCGGTAAGGCCGCCAGGACACACGCATTTCTGCTGGCGAGTGATGAAGCCTGGCGTCATGGCGTAACCGTTAATGTTA
>JASFMF010000035.1:0-9000 GCA_050117705.1 Phycisphaerales bacterium | reverse complement strand
AGCCAGCTTGAGACAATCGCTATTGTACGTTGCGACAAGAGTTTTTTTATCAAGCACACAACGAGCAATCATTGGCTCAACTTCGGGGTCTTCGGCCTTAACAGGCGATATGCCCTCATTAAGCACCGGAATTTTCCAGTAGCTACGGATGCTTGGTCTTTGGCAACCGATGACGAACTTACCCGGTTTGCCGCTCTTTTTATCGACAGTATCGGCAATGATAGCCGCCATAACCGCACCTACAAAGCCGACACCCATTACCACAACAATCTCTTTGCCATCTTTACGCGCTGCTTCCACAAGCGACTCAATACGTTCGTATTCGGCAGCATACTGGTCTTCTTCCGGGATAGCAAACCTTTCACCAACAGGACTTATCGAATAATCAGTCATTTCGTCGCCTTTCCGACAGGTTATTAGCTGTAATCGATTTATTATATTGTGCTACGGCACCTTGATAAAACAAAGCCTTACAATCCGGCTCTTAAACCGGAAAAACCTCAATCCCCTACAAATTCCAGCCGGAAGTGTACCAATAATCCATCTTATATCAAGTTTTTTCTCTGCGCCTACATTCCAGCCATATCCTGCCAGTACCCAAAAATAATTTCCTCTTGCATTACGGCCACGAAAATGATAGAATTCTTTAAAGCGTTTAATTAACATCTACATTAATATTTCCCGGCCTAACGATAAGGTCGTATTGGAGGGTAGTAATGGGACAAATCCGTTCATCGGTCTTAGTGGTGATATGCTTTTGTCTCATATTCGGCGGTACGGTATTCTCCCAGGAGATATCGTTTGAATATCCATATTATCTGCTCGATCTTTATAATCCTTACGGGGATTGCTGGACAGGTATGGATGCTGATGGTCGTTGGCCGGTGACGGTGGACCCGGAAGAATTACTCGTCGGACCGCCCCCATCAGAACTATCCGGTGTTACAATACCCATAGACCACTGGATTGAACTGAAATTTCGCGGCAATTTAGTAGATGGCACAGGAAACGATATATTCATTGTCGAACGAGACCCTGTTGGTGAACAAGCCCTTATTTTTCTTACAGACGGCTTCGGTCAAGAATTTCTGCTTGGTCTTGCCGTAGTACCGGATAACGGCGGCCGAGGACTGACTGAAATAGGTTTCGATCTGGCGGGGATTTTTCCACCTTTTATACCATCTACAATACGTGTAGTTGGAATAGATCTTAGAGGAGGCTCACCAGGCTTCGATTTAGCCCATGTCCGTGCGCGGATACACCTCGACTGTGGCTATACTGCATGTGATCCAAATCCTGCCGACAGCGCTACAAACGTGCCCATAGATACAACACTAACCTTTACACCAGGAAGCTCCGCTGAACAACATATTGTATATTTCGGTACTAATATTGCTGATGTTGATGAAAACGCAGTTCCCGTTAGTAACCCAACCCAACCTCAGGATACCAACAGCTTTCATCCCACCGGCCTCGAATTTAGCAAAACGTATTATTGGCGAATAGACGAAGTCAATGATACCGATGCCAACAGTCCCTGGACAGGTAACATTTGGAAATTTAAAACTACTGATTCTTTTGTCCTGGACAATTTTGAGTCCTATGACAGGCATAATATCTACCAAACATGGATACCAGTCGGAGAAGCATATGTGTATCTTTCAAGACAGCCGGAGCCGGTTCATAATTGTAATCAGTCAATAGCATGTAACTACTACTTTGACAATCTTTTTTATTCCGAAGCTACCACGACATTCAACACTGTGCAGGATTGGACGACGGCGGGAACCTTGGAGCTGTTCTTCTACGGTAACGCAAATAACGATATTGACACGTTGATGTATATCGCTATAGGAGACAGCGATGCCAATGCAATCATACCGTACACCGGCGACGTCAACAATATTAACAGCGAGACATGGCTACCCTGGAGAGTCAACCTGCAAAACCTTGATATAAATCTTGGCAATATCGAATATATCACTATTGGTTTCGCCAATAATCCCTCCAGCCCAATGAATAGGGGCACCGGCATTGTCTTTTTCGACGACATCACACTATATTCATCCACATGCTATAAAGAGAACAGGCTGAATGCCGATTTTAACAAAGACTGTATGGTTGATTTCATCGATCTTCAGGAAATAGCATATAACTGGCTCGATTCGGGATATAATATCTACCCGGCTACCGCCCCGAACGCTCCTATCGCCTGGTATAAGTTTGACGGTAATGCCAACGACAGCGCCGGCGGTGCTCATGGTCTTCTGCACGGTAACCCAACCTTTACTAATGGCGTTTATGGTCAGGCAATCAGTTTTGACGGTTACGAAGACTCAGTAGAAGTCACCAACGCTTTGGATTTATTCTCAAATATCACAACCGGAATAACAATCGCATTCTGGCAATACGGCTTCGACTCACTACATCACATAGATACGATTTGCTGCTCGAACTACGTATATAGTTTTCTGAATCCCGCCTTAGCCATCAACCTCGGCTGCTGGAAAACTCCCGGCAAATACAATTGGGATTGCGGCTGGCCCTGGTGGTTTTTCGAAAGCCGTCTTAGCGGAGAGCACGAAGATAAAAGTGAATGGTCGGGTCGCTGGAACCACTGGGCATTCACTAAAGATGTAGAATCCGGAACAATGCAGGTTTTCCTCAACGGCGTCTTTCATGACAGCCGTACAGACGCAAACTTACCCATATCAGGAGTTACCTCGTTTGAAATCGGAAATGGCTGGTACGGCGGCTACGATGGTTTAATCGACGATTTTCGAATTTATGACTACGCCCTCTCAGAAGCTCAAGTTGTATATGCAGCTACTAATGGCACCGGCATTTTCAACATACCGTTAATATCACCGATTGATTTAAATAACGATAATCAAATCGACTTCAAAGATTTCGCCATTCTCGCCGATAGCTGGCTTGAACAAGCATCCGATGCCCCATTTTTCTAATATCCAACGCCACCCGGCATTATAAAATTAAGGCATCCAGAGCAAATTAGATAAATAGTACTACCCATAGTAAAGATTGAATCGGAATGGGTCTTTTCGTTAAGTAAACAACATCGGCCTCTCAGCTGTTTCGAAGTTTCGCGGCACTCTTGTTGTATTTCATCGCTTTATCTAAATGTCTTTATATATAAATGGTTGGGGAAAATTTCCCAGCTTAGATTGTCGGACGGCCATATATTATCGGGCAGTAATATGTCTAAATTGTATTTAGACACTTGATTTATGGCATTTTCACCAAAAAAAGGTTGCATAATGCCGGTAATATGAGTAAAATAATATGTGATAGCGCTGTTTTTATAGCATACAATAAAAACAAGTGTAAGACACTTTATTAGCATGTTGGAGATTGGTGATTATGGCTGGGATGTTTTATTCGTTACAGGAAGCCGCCGAGAAGCTCAATAAGACTGAGGAAGAAATCAATCAGTTAGTTCAGGATGGCCAGTTACGTGAGTTTCGCGATGGTCCTAATTTGCTTTTCAAAGTTGAGGAGGTCGAAGCGTTACTATCTGGGACAGACGCTATACTATCCGATGAACCTCTGGAATCCCAGGCAATAGAGGAAATTCCAACAGAAGAAGACGCTGAACTACATCTAATGGAATCCGAAGAATTAACTCCGGATACTCCGGAACCACAGGCAGCGGATCCTGAAGAGCTAACACCGGAAATTCCGGAATCACAGGATGCGGAACTTGAAGAATTTGCATCGGAGATTCTGGAACCACAGGATGCGGAATCTGAAGAATTAGCAGCAGAAATTCTGGAAACACCGGATATGGAACCTGAATCTTCGGAGCCGGAAGTGCTGGCGCCATCAGAACAGGCAACTGGTACAAGTGAAATTTTATTAGCGCCGGAAACCGGAGCGCCGGTACCACCGAGTGATTTAACTGATGCAGACACCGCTCTAACAGGAGAGGGAATCAGTGTTCTTGGAGAAACCGACAGCGGTTATCTGATGACGGATGACACTATGGCCGAAACGGCGGTCCCGACCGGTACCTCAGGTACAACACCGGAAGTACCGTTGGAAGAGATTGAAGAGGACGTAAATCTTGATACTTTCGGAAGTGGTTCGGGTTTATTAGACCTTTCATTACAGGCTGATGACACCTCATTAGGGGGCATTCTTGATGAAATTTATACATCCGAAGGTGAAGGCCAAGACCTGGCTCCACTCGAGGGTGGAGCCGATTCTGCAGCAGAGGTCGCTGCCGAGGCGGACGAAATGCTTCATGAGGAACCTATGGTTCCCCAGGCCACACCGGAAGTGCCGGCTACATTAGCTCAACCATTTATCGAGGCGGCACCGGATACAACAAGTAATACCCTCGGAATGCTGCTGTTTCTGCCTTTATTAATTGTTATTTACACTATGGTTGTTGCTTTCGCAGGTCGAATGGGCGTGATGCCAAGTATTCTGGCAGGTATTCAGGGCTTAATCTGGTATATTATGGGTGGGGCTGCAGGGTTGGCAGTTTTAGTGACTGTTGCGGCTTTTATGGTCGGTGGCGGCACTGGAAAATCAGCTGCAAAACCTAAAAAAGTTAAAGTCAAAAAAGCTAAGAAAGAAAAGAAAGAGAAAAAGCCTAAAAAGCCCAAGAAACCTAAAAAAGAAAAGAAATCCAAGTCCAAAAAATCTTAATTTTGAACGGAATTCAGGAAAGTTCAGTTCTGCCTAAACCGGCTTACTCTTAGATTATACCCGGCTTTGATAAAGAGTATCTTCCAGTTTCACTCCTTAAATTTTTTACATCTTATATTATTCTGACTTTTTGCGCAATCTTAGCGAAAAATATTAGTAGCTTAAGCCAGTGATTTTCCTTGACGGAACGACAGCAATTTTGGTACAAATATAAGATAGATAAGGTATATGCAGCATAGCTTTATGGGGGAAAGAACGCCATTTTCAGGTGGAACTGCTTATATGAGGCGTGGATTTAAGACAAAAGTCATGTGCACACGAAAAAGTAGTCAATAACAAATTCTATCAGTTATTTCAAGGGAAGGAGGCAGTACCAAGTCGAGAATTTTTCCAAAACACAGTTATCTGTTTAACTTTTAAAGGAGGATTATCATGATGTATAGAAAATTGGTCTTTTTGATTTCTTTGATTTTACTGTTAAACGCAGTAAGTAATGTTCAAGCCGAGTCCTTTAGCTTATTACCTATATACGATACACATGTAAGCAATGATGGAACAGAAGGACCAGACACGAACAATGAAACTCAATCAGGTATGCATGCGCGTGACGTCGCCAGTCGGCGTCGTGTGGGATATGTCGCTTATGATATTTCCGAGGTCAAATCCCGGGGGTTTGCTTTCTCAAATATAAGCTTTAGCAACTATGGTCATGACACTGGTGAAGTGAATGTCTACGGGGTTCTTGAGGCCCATGAGAATCTCGTTGCTCCGGGGATGACCTGGAATACCGCTCCTGGTGTCCAGAACAATCCTCTTCCAGCCCTTGATAGCGCGGTTGCTTTGGATTTAGAAGACGTGACCGAAATATTGTTAACGTTCAACGCTCCGGCACGAGCGGCAAGAGAGTCAACGGAGATGAGTGAAGCGCTGGCTGATTTCCTCAACAGCGATACTAACGGATTTGTGGCGTTTATGTTCGCGCCTGCAGCAGGTGGTAATGCAATCATTCGTACAGTTGATATGGGAGAGGAGGGCGGCACATTGCTCGAAGGCGAAATTGGCGGATTTGCACGT
The DNA here is from genome assembly GCA_050117705.1 of Phycisphaerales bacterium. Classification (GTDB taxonomy): domain Bacteria; phylum Planctomycetota; class Phycisphaerae; order Sedimentisphaerales; family Anaerobacaceae; genus NIOZ-UU13. The sequence continues at coordinate 3,252 of JASFMF010000035.1, read as the reverse complement.
GCGGCTCTTAATCCGGTTCCTGCCACAGAGATGACCGATGTATCTCGCGATATAGTTTTGAGCTGGAAACCAGGAGGCTATGCCGATACTCATGATGTATACCTGGGAACAGTTTTCGAAGATGTTAATGATGCTACCAGAGATAATCCGCTGGGTGTGCTGGTCAGCCAGGGTCAGGATGCGAATACTTACGAACCTCACGGTCATCTTGAACTTGGTCAGACTTACTATTGGCGTATTGATGAGGTTAACGCACCTCCTGACAGCACGGTAGACAGGGGGAATATTTGGCAATTTACTGTTGAGCCTCTTGCTTATGCCATCTCCGGCGAGAACATAATCGCAACAGCTTCCAGCAGCGATGCGGAAAATGGACCTGAAAGCACTATCGATGGCTCGGGTCTGGATGATAGTGGTTTATTGCATAGCCATATAAGCGTAGGAAATATGTGGCTGAGCAGCCAGGATGGAGAACAGCCGACCTGGATCAAATATGAACTTGATAAAGTTTACAAACTTCATCAGATGTGGGTATGGAACTCTAACGACAGTTTGGAGCCCTTAATCGGTTTTGGATTTAGAGATGTTACTATTGAATATTCTCTCGATGGCGTCGAGTATATGACATTAGGAACTACTCATGAGTTTGCTCAGGCGCTTGGCGCGGCTGACTATGAGCATAACACCACTGTTGAATTCAGTGGGATAGCCGCAAAATACATTAAGCTCACGGCGAATACTAATTGGGGAGGTATTCTTGACCAGTACGGCCTAAGTGAAGTTCGTTTCTTTTATATACCTGTAAATTCAAGCAATCCCGACCCGAATTCCGAGGCGACAGGTGTTGCTTTGAATGCTACTCTTAACTGGAGAGCGGGAAGAGAAGCGGCTGAACATAATGTTTACTTCAGTGAAGATGAACAGGCTGTGATAGATAGTACGGCTGATGTTGTAACGGTAGCTGGTTTAAGTTATGGTCCATTATCACTCGATTTAGGAAAGACTTACTATTGGCGTGTTGACGAAGTCAATAACGCCGAGGCCACCAGCATTTGGCCAGGTGGTGTCTGGTCCTTTACGACACAAGAGTATTTCGTCGTGGATGATTTCGAGGATTATAACGATTACGAACCTGACAGGGTATTTGATGCATGGGTAGATGGGTATACCATCACAACAAATGGTTCTACGGTAGGTTATCCTGACCCTGTTTTTGCCGATGGGGAACATTTTGCAGAAACTACGATTGTCAACAGTGGCAATCAGTCTATGCCGTATTTCTATGATAACACCACTACAGGAAACTCCGAAGCGACAATGACGTTGAATTCTCGACGAAACTGGACCGAAAAAGGTATTGGCTCTTTAACACTTTGGCTAAGGGGCAATGCCAAAGGTTTCACGGAAGAGCCGGCTGGCACTTACACAATAGCCGCTTCAGGAGCGGACATCTGGGGAACTGCTGACGAATTCCGTTACGTCTTTAAGCAGTTATCCGGGCCGGGTTCCATCATAGCCAGGGTTGACAGCTTAGAGAATACGGATGAATGGGCCAAAGCGGGAGTTATGATTCGCCAGAATCTTGATCCGGATTCTAAATTTGCCGCAGTGTATATCACTCCCGGCAACGGATGCAGATTCCACGCCAGACTGACTCCGGGTGGTGAGGCCACCAGCGACACGGATATAGCAACCACTGAGCAAGAAGCAATCGTTGCACCTTACTGGGTAAGAATAGACCGCGATGCATCCGACAACTTTAACGGTTATTATTCCAGCGATGGTATCAACTGGACGCCGATGGTATGGAATCCGCAGAGTACTGCGATGCCTACGAATGTGTATATCGGTCTGGCAGTAACCAGCCATAATTCTACCGCGACGTGCTCGGCTGTGTTCTCAAATGTCCAGACTACAGGCACGGTTAGCCCGCAGATATGGTCACAACAGACTATCGGAGTGGAAATGCCAAGCAATGACCCTGAATCAATGTACGTTGCTCTTAATAATAGCGCCGTGGTTTATCATGATAATCCAAATGCATCGTTGATAAGTGAGTGGACCGAATGGAATATCGACCTGCAGGAATTTGCAGACCAGGGCATAGACCTCATGGATGTTGATAAGATTACTATTGGTTTTGGTGACAGAGATAACCCGCAGCTTGGTGGCTCGGGTCTGGTGTACTTCGATGATATTCGTTTGTATCCTCAACGAAATGAAACGGAATCGTCAGAGTAAGTCTGAATTTGTATACTGATTCAACTTATGTGATTGAAAAATTTAGTTTACATCAATTCGGGGCTTATACCGAAATATTCGGTATAAGCCCTTTTTCCATTTTATGTTCCCAAGGCTTTTGCAGGTGTAACAATTCGATTGATTGTTAGGAGGTATGATTCAATATAGTAAATTTAACCAATCAGTTTATGTAAAAGTGTTGCCTGATTAGAGAAATTGCGTTATTTTATGTCGTTGGCGGGTGAATTTATAATTCGTGCTTTAGGTGTGAAGCGAACAATGGGAATACAAAACAGGGTAACAGGTGTAAATTTGTATTAATGGCAGATGAACAAAAACAATTAGTACGTTTGCTTGAGTTCGGTGACAGGGAAGCCCTAAGAGAGTTGCTCAGCGACCAGAGGAGTAGCGACATAGCAGAAGTCGTAGAGCTTGTGGACAACGAACAAAAACGAGCCATCTTTGACGCTATGGATAAACCGACATCGGCCGAGGTTCTGGAAAAGGTTGATGAGGCAACCAGGGCCGAATTATTCGAGTTGCTTAAAGATGATGAGCTGAAGAGTATTATTTCCGAACTAGATTATGACGATGCCGCGGATGTTCTTTCTGAACTACCTGAAGAGGAAAGAGCTGAGCTACTCGAGAGCATACCTCCGGCAGAATCAGCCGAAATTAAGGAATTGATGAGTTATTCGGAAGATTCGGCTGGCGGTATCATGGATCCGGTTGTCATAAGTGTATCCGAAGATGCCTCAGTTGGTGAAGCCGTTAATAAGATTCGTGCTGCGGAGATTGATGAGGATTTCTACTCGGTTTACATTGTAAGTAAAAACGGCAAATTTATTGGTGATGTAAGAATTAGACTGCTGCTTATCCGGCCTGAAAAGATGAAGATTGGTGATTTAGTTGACCCTGATACGATTTATGTCAGGGTCGATACCGATCAGGAGGAAGTACGGAATATATTCAGCAAGAATGACCTGATTGTAGTGCCGGTGCTTGATGAAA
>JASFMF010000034.1:0-9036 GCA_050117705.1 Phycisphaerales bacterium | reverse complement strand
TCGTTCGGCCGACTGTCAGGTATTATATAAGCGGTAACAAAGACAGCAACCTCCCGGTCAGCCTTTGTGTCGCTTTTATTCTTGAACAGCGCGCCAATTATCGGAATCTTACTAAAACCAGGAACCTCCTGTTTTGATAAACGTGTTCTGTTTTCCGTCAGGCCCGCCACAGCAACTGTGCCGCCGTTTTTAATACTAACAGTGTTCGTAGATGTTCTCCGGGTGACAACAGGAAGGTCGTTTCCTCTACCGCGAGGTATGCTGTCACTGACCTCAACAGCTAAGTCCAGAGTAATATCATTATTGTCCCCAATATGGGGTATGATACTTAACTTGGTTCCGGACGTGATTGTTTCCATTTCAGAACGGGTGTAATAAGTACCTGTGTCCGGAGCAGTGAGTATATAGTACTCCTCGGTCATTACATTAATTTCGGCTCTCTTGCCATCCTGGGCCATAACCTGGGGCTTTGCCATTATTGTCGCCTCGTCATTTTCCTCAAGCAGGTTCAGTGCCATTACGAGTGAATTGGTGAATGTCGCATCGGGTGTATATCCGATTGATATAGCTCCAGCAATCTTGCCACCAAGGTCCAATAAATCCGCGCCACGTCCCTGCAAATTGCTACTAAAGTATCCACCTTGGATCGTAGGCATACCCCACTCGATACCCATGTTCAGCAGGTCGCCGCTCTCCATCACCACAACGCGTGCATCCAGCAAAACCTGAGTTGGGAGTCGGTCGATCTGCTTCAAGTCTGAAATTATACGCTGTGCGAGTTCCGGAGCTGCAGTCACAACCACGGTATATGTCGAAGTTCCGGGCGAACCAACTTCAGCCTTAACGTAATCCGTAAAGGCAGGAGACAAAAGTCCCACCGCGGCCTCGGCGGTAATGTAACTCATCGTTACCCGGTGCGTTTCACTGACTTTCGGGAACTGTGAGTCATTAATACCTCCGGAGCACACCAGGTAATAATACGGTGTCTTCTTCACAAAATAAGGAGTACCGGCCAAAACAATATCAAGCGCCGTATCCAACGGAACATTCTCAAGCTTACAGTTTACAGTTCCCAGGACCGTTTCGTCGGGGATAATAGTAACATCTGCCGCCGTTGCAATGGTATTGAGTGCAGTGATCATCTCCTCCTCAACAAATATATTACTAATAAGCGGCACGTCCGGCACGATTTCGTTCGGTTCGATCACAACTGGTTGCTGTTGTCTATTCAAAAGAGCTTCCAGTTGACCGAGTATCTTCTCTGTTTCAGTCAACTCTTCTTCCGGTACATCCTGCACAGATGGCCCACGAGTTGCCGTCCCGGGTCCGGGGGCAAACACAGAGGTATCATCCGCCGGTATAGTAGGTGTCTGCGTATCAGTCCCAAGTGTAGTATCAGACCCGGCTGTAATCGGCGGGGCCGATCTCCCTCTTATTCGTGTAGACTCATATTCGGCCTGTGTCATATCCTCTACCATATTTTGAGTGATATTAGCATATGGCTTATTCGGAAACTGAAAACCTTCCATTTCCAGCTCAATCTCGCCGGTCCAGTCGTAAGGGACCTGAACAGTAAATCTTCCCTGGGCGTTTGTGACAGTTTCAGTTCCGCCGTTATTCGCTCTGACCTTTACTCCCTGAATGCCCGTTCCGCCAACTCTCACCACATCGGTGATAGTAAACATCTGTACTATTGCGTTAAAGTTCTGGTTTGCCAAGTCTCTTGTCACCGGTGACATTTGTCTTTTCGCAGGCGGGGTGAAATTATGTCCGGTTTTCGTAGGTGTTATAGTGCCGCGCCATCCATGATCTACGGTCAGCTCGTACCTTCCATCGGCATCTGTTTCGGTAGAACCTCCGCCGGGGTCAGCTATTACGAACACACCCTGGACAAAATCACCCTTGTCAGAACGAATAGTACCTGAAATTGTTCGTTTTTCCAATGCAGCATAATAGTCCTGATTAAATTCGTCGTTGTAAAGGCTGGAGTACTGCATATTAGACGGACTAAAGGTGTTTCCGGCCTTCATCGGTGTAATCGTACCGCTCCATCCATAAGGAACCTCTATGGTATAGGAATTGTCGGTCCCACTGACTACCGCTCTTCCCGGTGCGCCTTTCATCGTTACACCTGAGGCTCCAACAGAGCCGGAAATAGTAAATGTAATCTGTTTTGCAACGAATCTTTGATTAGTCTGGTCGTTGGTGATGTTCGTGTAAGGTTTAGAAGACGGCGTAAACTCGTAACCGTCTATCACAGGTGTTACCATACCAGTCCATCCCCAGGGCACCTCGGCAGTGAACGCACCACCTGTACCCGTAACGGGATTATTCGGCAAACCATCCATCGTTACACCCTTCATCCCGACAGAACCTGAAATCGTTAAAACAATCGGCGTCGGAGTGTAATTCTGTTCGGTCTTGTCTCTTATAACTTTAGTGTAATTTATGGTAGCCGGATCCTCGAATTTGTAACCCGGTTTATCGGGCCTAACCGTGCCGCTCCAACCCCAGGGAACAACAGCACTGTAAGAACCGTCCATATTAGTGTAAACGGGGCCCTCTGGAAAACCCTTCATTTCAACATTATCCATCCCGGCCGAGCCGGATATCGTAAAAGTAATCTGATTGGCAAAGTAATCCTGATTAGGATAAGGGCTCATAACATCATTATACGGCATTTCAACCGGCTCAAAGGTATAACCATCTTTCTCCGGTCTGACTATTCCGCTCCACCCGAATTTGACCGCGACGCTGTAATTACCGTCCCTGTCCGAAACCGTATTTCCCGGCAGGCCGTTCATAACCACTCCCTCTGCACCAACAGAACCAGAGATTTCATAAGTAACCAGCGCACCAGTATAATTTTGATTCGGCATATCCCTTGTAACTGAAGCATATGAATTATTACCCGGCGTAAATACGTAACCATCCTTGATCGGTATAATCATCCCACCCCAGTCATAGGGGACACTTGCTTTATAAGTGCCATCGCTACCTGTAGTTGGAGCACCAGGCAGACCCTCTATAACGACGCCTTCCATCGGAGCTCCATTCATTCTTACTATACCTGAAATAGTAAATTGCTCTATCGTAGCAATATAATCCTGACTTTGATTACTGGTCACCTTCGGGTAATTTTTATAAGGTGGATTAAACGTGTAACCTGGTAATTCAGGTCTAACCGTGCCATTCCAACCGTAATCAACGGTCACACTGTAATTACCCCCCGCATCGGTAACAGGATTGCCCGGCAGCCCTTTCATCGTAACGCCCCCGACCCCCGTAGAACCAGATATGGTGTAAGTTACCCTCATCCCCTCAATAGCATGCACACCGGTACTCAGCGCGCATAGTAAAATAACGCAGAGGACTAAGGTGCCGTCCGATAAAAATTTACCGATATTCTTACTTGCCATAAGTCAATGTCCCTTTCTGTAGCCATTAACCGGCAATTCTAAAGCTCTTTTGCCTTGTATCGGCAATCCAGCTCCTTTCTTTAGCAAAAAAACCCCTGCCGGTGTACTACCAATTAATAGGTATAGGTTCATTAATTTCATCCCCTCCTACGACCTCTATTTCCCTCCGTCCTCCTCCCTGAACCCGGACCTGTATAGCTAATTGTTTCATTGCTGTCTGACCAGGAGCATATTCTAAAACCACTGCAAGACGATATATACCTTCAGGCAAACCTGCGAAATCAATAACTTCAGAGAAATCCCTTGCCTCAAGAGGCAACATCAGTCCTGTTTTTCTGCTATTTAGTGTTACTCTTTTCCTGGGAGTAAGCGTGGTATCAAGCACAGCAGCCCTGCAGCTAATCGGAGTAAAATGAATTTGTCCGAAGTTCCCGAACCTGGCAATAACATAGTACTCGGATTCTTCTTTGTATGCGGTGTTAAGCCTCATGCCTGTAACAAACGGCTCAATACTTACTTCGTCGTTAAGAAGGCATATATGTCCAGTTCTTATCCCCGCCGACTGGCCATCCGAATATGTACTTGACAAACCGAGAAGAGTATAAAAACAAGGATACATCTCAGTACCTTCCGGTATCGACGCAATAACGCGCAATTTCCTTTCCGCATTACTTGGAAGTGTGAATGTCTCCGGTTCCAATCTCAGAAATCGGGTACCGTCCAAATCATTCCCTTTCAAAGTTCCAAAAACAACACCTTTAAGGCGAGGCGGCAATGCCAAAGCCGTCCGGACATTTACGGCTTCATCCGACGCATTGTAAACTCTTATTGAAGTCGTGCGGATAGCACCCGGCCGGCTGTTTATCATAATATCGGGTGGGTATAAATCCACAGCCGCATCGTTGGCCACCCTCGTAATACTCGGGTCGCTTTCAAACGTTACCTCTTTTGTCACTCTCTTGGCACGCGAGCCATCAACATACAGTAATCCCGATATTCTGTATTTACCCGCAGGCAAAGCTTTTCCAATATTAGTTCTCAATTTTAATTTTGCACCGGGTATGATTCCGGTGCCTCTGAACTCTGCCCTTGTAACCTGTTTCCAGTGGCCATCCTGAAAACTTTTCACTTCAGCAAAGCTTTTAAGGCGTGAACGAGTCCCGCCCTTATTATCAATTCTCATTGTGACATTCGTTGAAGCAGGATTTCCCTCTCTCGAGGGAACAAACTCCAGCCCCAAATCTCCCATTTCCACTCGGTGCCGCATCGGCCGACCCTGCACTTCAATAAGCACAGGAATTAAAAAACGCACTATAACATTAACATTACCTCCTATGTCCAGCCTGGGTCTGACCGTAGCAACAATCGCCGCAGCGTAGAAACCGCGAGTACGACGCGGCACTCTTATAGCGAACGGGACCCGTTCCATGCCCATAGGCACTATATCAACACCGTCAAGTCCAATTTGTATCCAACTACTGCATGAAGAAAGCTTCGATACATTAACATCATTGGAATCAACAATTTGCCATTGGCCATCTTCCTCCTGAGATAACTCAGTCACTCTTAAATCTACAGCGACTACCTCGTTAGGATCCAAGCTTTGAAGGTCCAATGCCGTCTCTATAATCCGGCCCGGCAAAGATGTAAGATCCAACCTCATCGGCTGCACTATAAACTGTCCAAATGCCCGTCCTGTGTTAACAAGCGAAATAACCGCGATTACAGTAATGAAAACCAAATGATTAATTACATTTCGCTTTCTCATTTTGTTATCTCCAAACCACCAACATCTTATAGATAATTCCAAGGTACTCTTATTACATCTCCAAGACAAATTTTCGTGATTTCCATCCAAATATCGAGGCTTTTACCTTTTCGGCAATTTAACTCTCTTACTTTTTATAATTCCTTGTGAAATCCCCATAATGCCGCCATATCAGCCATTCAATCCATGATGAAAGTGGTTACCCACCTCCTTGCTATATAGACTTAAGTCTACACTAAATCATTACCAAGTTTATCATTTTTTTTTCTAAATGTCAAGTCTAAACTGCCCAAAACACCCAAATTCACGAAAATGTCTATAAAAAAAAGGAGGGCGGATTTAACATCCGTCCCTCCCTATCAACATCCTTTTTTAACAACCTTCAGTAGAAGATTTTCGGACGTTCGCTCAAAGTTGACTTTAATCAATCGCCCTACTTAGAGAAGCATCTAAAGTATTATGCATCTCTGCTACTTAAGGAGTGTCCGGTGGTTTTACTGTAATCACCAACTCACCGACGAGTATCTTGTCGCCAGGTGCGCCAGATTTCCAGATTTCCGTATTCCAGGCATTGATGCAAACTTCCAGTTCATGGTCTGCGCCATCGCCGGGGATATCGTTATCGCCAATCCAGAAAACATCGGTATCCTTTAGTAATTCTACTATCGGGCCTTCGCCATCACTCTTGGTTAAATTGGCGCCGAATATCGCGTTGAAGTTAGCTCTGGCCGTGAACTTCACACAATCCTGATAGCATGGGAAGTCATCTACCGGATTCTTTGAAATACTCTCACAGTCAACCTGTACCAAGACGATCTCTAAGTCTCCACAATCATAAATCTCGACATAATGACCCACATCCATATACACAGGGATCTTGCATATGTCGAGTGCTTTGTAGGTCCAGGGCCAATCGCCATCTCTTTTGATCGGATTGATCGCGCCCGCTTGTACTACGGTCGCCAATAGAGCTACGACTGCAATTGCAATAATACATTTTTTTAACATTTTCATTTCCCTTTCTTAACCCTCGCTCCTTTAAGGGCCAACATTGGCCTGTGGAGCTAATCAAAACATTTCCTTCACTCAGGTCTAACAAAGTCCTGAGCCAAACGTTCAGCGGGCTTAAAACCTCTTGTCCGACTCCGGCAACGATGCCCGCTTTACTGTTCTTTCCGGATCGGGGCCCAAAAGCATTACGATTTTCACTCCGGTTATCCCAGAGATTCAATCGCCTTTCCGCCTCAAGACCGAGCCTGCTTCTTCAGGCGGCCCGCAAGCATCCATTCGCCTGCGAGTCATCACACTTTAACTACCTCACACCTCCTTTCTCCCTACCCTTGTCAAGGAAGGGGTCGTCTATTTCGAACAACATATTTCCACAAACCCTGGGCATTTATAATCTCTCATAATAGCGTATTATTTACTTTTTAATTTGTCCGCACTATTCCAAAGGAAGCGGCATCATAGTTAAAATAATATTTCCGGAATATTTTCCGGCGCGGTCACGCACCAAACGCTCAACCCTAAATTCCAAATCAATGTTGTGTGGCCCCGCTTGAGGGTCAGATATTATCACAGGCCTTATCAACGGCACATATCCGCTGGTCGTGGGTGCCTTCATAGCTATACGTTCAAGCGGTATAGTTCTACCTCCTGAGTGCTTCAACTCTGTCATAGAGACTGCCATCGCGCCGTGCATACAATTAGAGTCCACTTTCACTGTCAACGACGCAGAAGCCGAATATAAAACGTTCGGGAACAAAGCCTTTCCGGGCTTACTCGAACCTTCTGCAAAAGTAGCCCTTCCAAACTCAAGCGCGCTTGAAGTAGTGGTAACGCTAACGTAAGGATCAACGTAGGCCTTAGCAACTCCAACCGTTCCTAAAATTATCAAAACTATCAAACAAGTCGTTATTAATTTCTTCATCGTTCTCTCCCCCGAAAACTATTCAAATGACAACTTTTTCTCGCTAACGACCAATAGCGAACTAAGTTATATTTCCAGTCCATTGGATTTCAGACGTATAACTTTTCCTTTGCTGCGCCGGCATTTGTTAGCCGTAATATTAACTGCACAGCTCATCACTCCGCCTTTATCCGGCGAAGCAATTTCAGACTGGTTAACAGTGCGGTTATAAGAAGGGAATCAAACGATCTTTTCATCTCTCCTCACCATCACTTATCCTCATCTCCTGACCGGTACCAAGAAATCCGCGTCGGTCAAGCAAAGCATCCTAAACAAACGATCAACTTGTATCCAATTGCATGCTTTGCTAACAGTTGAATTTACCAGTTTTTTATTTCTTTGTCAATAGTTAAAATGCAAAATGTGCCTTATAAACTTTTTTGTACCCAAGGCAATTTCCATTATTTTACCTAATCCGCCATATTATGTCAACGGTATTTTTGTCTATTTTTACACGCCTTGCTATATTTCACACTTTTTTCGGACACTGATTTTCTCAAATTCCGCCTTCCAAACCAAGGCAACCAACCCTACAATTCACATAATGCCTTGCAATAAAAGATGTTATGAAGAATAAGGGCGAATATGACAATTTATCTCAGATAGCCACAGGATTAGCCTAAATTACATAACACACGCGGGCGTACATCAAAAAAATTTTTGTCTATACATCTCTATTTTTATATATCCAAAGATGTTTTTCTTCGAATTTCTATTGCTCTTAGACTCAAGGAATGCCTCCACGTAACGTTGTTTTTCAACGTATTTTTATAAGAATTTCCCTTATTCACAAGTAAGAAAACATGGTGCACATCAAGATATCAAAACAAGTGTTCTCGATAACTATGCCCAGATACCATAGTGCCAGCTCAATCGTCCGTAGATTTACGGTACATGCAAACCGGCTCACTGGTTGCACGGGGAAACAAAGGAAATGGTTAAAGCAACTCGCCGCAGGACAAGGGCACAGGCTTTATTGCTATCTACATAATCCACGCATCCTGAAGCTTGTCCTTAATCTTCTTGCAATGTTAACGATTTATATGTAAAGTACGTGGTTATATTTTTGAAGGTGTTTTGATATTAACGGGTCATGTTAAACAAGGCCTTGCGCCCGTAGCTCAGCTGGATAGAGCAACGGATTTCTAATCCGTAGGTCGCAGGTTCGAGTCCTGCCGGGCGTGTTGTATGAGTAGGGAAATTATTACCATCCTGGATTTTGGCAGTCAGTACGGTCAACTGATAGCCAGGAGAGTGCGGGAGCAAAACGTATATTCACAAATTCTCCCCGCAAATACTCCAGCAGCAGAGTTATCGAAACTTGGTGTCAAGGGATTGATACTGTCCGGCGGGCCGGCAAGCGTCTATGATAAAAATGCACTAAGATGTGATGAGAAAATCTTCGAATTGGATGTGCCGATTCTGGGTATCTGCTATGGGATGCAGCTGGGCTGTCAGATTCTGGGGGCAAAGATTGCGCCGGCGACAAGACGTGAGTATGGGCGGACCACCCTGGCTATTCTTGAAAAAAGCGACTTGTTTGCAAACGTGTCGGATTCAATTACGGCCTGGGCCAGTCACGGCGACCAGATAGATAAGCTAAATAACAGCTTCGTTAAATTGGCAACCACCGATACCTGTCCCTATGCGGCGGTAAGACATAAGAAAACGAAGTTTTTCGGTGTTCAGTTTCACCCGGAAGTTTCGCATACACCTCAAGGGTCAATTATTCTCAAGAACTTTCTGTATGACATCTGCGGGTGTAAGGGTGACTGGAAAATGAGCGATTTTGTCAGCGAAACGGTTAAAACGGTTCGCCGACAGGCTGGTGACGCCAAGGTAATATGTGGGCTGAGCGGCGGTGTAGATTCGTCGGTTGT
>JASFMF010000033.1:0-9038 GCA_050117705.1 Phycisphaerales bacterium | reverse complement strand
CATTGTCCGATTTCCTTAACGACCGGCAGCATCTTCCTCATTTAAGACAGAGTCTGTTGAACCGGATAAAAATCGAAAGACCAGAATTTTATGAGCAGTTAGAAGCGGAACAAAAGAAACGAAAAAAACAAGCAGAACAACAAAAATGACCCGCCGCCTGCACAATTTAACTCACGCCTGACCGGCGCGGCACAACCGGCTTCAACTATGGATAATTCATTTTCGCAACAATTAACACCTTCACAGAGGCAGGCTGTTTTTCACATAGAAGGTCCTTTGCTTGTTCTTGCAGGACCCGGCAGCGGTAAAACCCGTGTTATTACATATCGCATCGCAGCACTTATCGATTCGGGCATCCGGCCATACAACATTTGCGCAATAACCTTCACAAATAAGGCCGCTGAAGAAATGCGCCAAAGGGCGTTCACTCTTGGCGCTTCCGCAGGCGCGCATATAAGCACCTTTCATTCACTATGTGTCAGAATCCTTCGCCGATACGCCGACAGAGCGGGAATACATCCTAACTTCAGCATATATAATGAGGCCGACCAGACCAGATGTATCAAACAGGCCATCAAAGACTGCGAACTTGATTCGACCAACTTTTCACCAACCCGGATGCTCAATGCGATTTCAACTCTCAAGAACAAACTCATAGACGCCGAATCTTTCAGAAACAGTGCCGAAGACTTTTTCTCCGACAAATTAGCCGACATATATCTGAACTATCAAAATCTACTGAGCGAACGAAACGGCCTGGATTTCGACGACTTACTTATGAAAACAGCCTTCATGCTGCAGGATTGTCCCGACGTCTGCCGCGAGCTTAACGAACGTTTCAAATTCCTGCTAATCGACGAATATCAGGACACTAATCACGCTCAATACAGAATCGCAAAGGCCCTCGCTTCACATCACAATAATATTTGTGCAACCGGCGACCCGGACCAGTCCATTTATCGCTGGCGGGGTGCTGACATCCGTAATATCCTCGCCTTCGAGAAGGATTGGCCCAACGCCAAAATTGTCAAACTCGAAGAGAATTTTCGCAGCACACCAAATATTCTCGCGATGGCTGACAATTTAATTGCATTCAACCAGAATCGAAAAGAAAAAAAGCTCGTCCCAACAAAACCACCTGCCGGCGACGTCAACGTAGGTGTTTTTGAGGATGAAACCGAAGAGGCTCTGGCCGTTGTCCAAAAAATAAAAGAGCTCACAGAAAAAGAAAATATCAACCTCAGAGATACGGCCGTATTTTATCGCGTTAACGCTATGAGCCGAATTCTTGAGGAAGTCTTTGTAAAGAACAAGATGCCGTATCAGGTTGTTCGCGGAGTCGAATTCTATAGAAGAAAAGAAATACGGGATTTGCTCGCTTATTTGAAAATTCTCGTCAATCCCGCCGACGAAGTTGCCTTGTTGCGTATCATCAACACACCCGCCCGCGGCATCGGTAAAGTAACAATAAACAAAATCAGTTCATACGCCGCTGAGAATAGAATCACCTTTTACGAAGCGCTTAAAAAAGCAGAACATATAGAATCTCTCTCCAATGCCGTAAAAGCAAAACTCACAGTTTTTGTCAATATGATTGAGCAGTTTAAAAAAGACACCTCCGGCCAAATCGCTCCGCTTGTCGAACGCGTCTTTAACGAATCGGGATTAGCCAGACATCTCACTTCATCAGGCCCGGACGGCCAGAATGCACTGGAAAATGTAAACGAGCTGATAAACGCCGTCACTGATTATGACAAACAGGCCGAGCAGCCCTCGCTTATCGATTATCTTCAGCAGATTTCTCTCTTCAGCGACACCGATGCTTACGACAAATCGAGTGACCGTGTTGCGCTTATGACTCTTCACGCTGCAAAGGGACTCGAATTTGAAAATGTCTTTATCGTAGGCCTCGAAGACGGCATATTACCTCACGAAAGAAGCAACGCAAGCGTAAACGAAGATGAGATGGAAGAGGAACGCAGGCTCTTTTTTGTCGGTATAACACGCGCCAAAACCGGTTTACATATAAGTTATGCTCGATATCGTACAGTGCGAGGCCAAATGCTGCGGACAATACCTTCGCAGTTTATTTTCGAGCTCGGCCACGAGATAACCGAACAAACCCACGAAGATGATTATTACGATGAAGATAAACATTACGATGAACAGGATAACAACACCTCTTCCGGCTTTGACCCGGGCCAGCTGGTCCGGCATAAAACCTTCGGGCTTGGCAGAGTCGAAGAATATATCGATATGGGCCCAAATAGTGTCGTCGTAGTTAAGTTTAACACCGGACATACAAAAACCCTAATGGTAAAATTCGCCGGCCTCATAAAAGAAGATATTTAAACTTTAACATTCCGCACAACGTTCAGGACCTTTACACCCAACAATCCGAAAATCAATTGCATATCAATCCACATCCGCTATAATCTAACGGCAAATCGAAACTGTAAAATAAAAACTATCGAAGGAAAACATTCGTGCCGAAACAAGGAATTAAACTCCACTACAAAAACGTTATGGCTGACGTCATAGGCGATGAGCATGGTATCACTAAGCAGCAGTGGGCTGACCTGGCCGAGAAAACCGAAAAGCTTATTCCAATAATCAAAGAGGAAATAACAGGCAATAAAAGACATCCTGATATCACAAATACAAGATACGGCTTACTCCCGTCAAATACCGACATCGCCAGCAAGGTTATGAAATGCGTCAATGAGTTAAAAGAACGATGTGATAATCTCGTAGTCCTCGGCATCGGTGGTTCTGCCCTTGGCAACATAGCACTGCAAACGGCGCTTAATCCGTTTATGTACAATCTCGACGACAAGCAGCGCCACGGCCCGCGTCTTTTCGTCTTCGATAATGTTGACCCTTCGCAATTAGCTTCATTTCTCGACTCGCTGGATAACAAACTCGACAGGACTATCTTCAACGTCATTAGCAAGTCCGGCCGAACATCTGAAACCGCAGCACAATTTATGATTATAAGTCAATTACTACTAGACAAACTCGGGCCGGATGGTATGCAGAATCAGGTAGTCGCCACAACAGACGCCAATCATGGTACTCTTCGCAAAATTGCCGATGATGCAAACTTGCGATGTCTTGAAGTGCCCGACGACGTAGGCGGAAGATTCACTGTATTAAGCGCCGTTGGTTTGTTCAGCGCCGCTATGTGTGGAATCGATATCGATTCGCTCCTGGAAGGTGCCCGCGATATGGATACAAGGGTAAAATCCGAAAACTTCCATAAAAACCCCGCGGCAATTAACGCAGCAATAAATTATCACCTTTATAATCACGGCAAAAAAATATCGGTAATTATGCCATATAGTTATGCTCTCAAAGACTTATCTGACTGGTACAGACAGCTTTGGGCTGAAAGCCTCGGAAAGACTCACACTTTAAATGGCGGCGAAATGTACATCGGTCCAACGCCGGTAAAAGCACTCGGCGCTACAGACCAACACAGTCAGGTACAGTTATACCGCGAAGGGCCAAACGATAAATTGTTTACTTTCCTCCAGGTTAAAAATTTCGATAAGGACATCAAGATAGGCCCGGCTCCCAATTGCGCCCCGGAGCTTGCTTTTCTTGCCGGGAAAAATCTGAGCGATTTGCTGAGTAACGAGAAGAAAGCGACTGAATACGCGCTTTTAACAGATAAACGGCCATGTCTCACGGTTCTTTTTGACGAGGTAAACGCTTACGCTATCGGACAGTTTATTTATTTATTCGAGGCAACAACCTCTTTCACCGGTGCATTGTTCGATATTGACACTTACAATCAGCCCGCAGTCGAGCTGGGCAAAGAAGCAACATTTGCACTTATGGGCAAAAAGGGCGATTACAAATCCGACTGCACATACGAACAATTCGCCGACGACATTTGTGCCAAAACCAACATTGACGAAGATTTTTTAGTGTGAAAAATTATGAGATAGAAAAATGGATTACGCAGTAATAATGGCAGGAGGAACGGGTAAGAGATTATGGCCTCTTAGCAGACAAAAACGCCCCAAACAGGTCTTAAAACTTCTCGACGGCCAAACGCTTCTTCGCCGGTGTTTCGAACGTCTGAATCCCATATTTGAAAAAGCCAATATAATCGTTCTTACAAATGCTGATTATGTAGATGTAGTCCACGAAAACCTCCCCGAATTATCTTCTGATAACATTGTAGCCGAACCGGCCGTTCGCGATACCGCCGGCGCCATTGGTTTGGTCTCCACCGTTCTAATTAAAAACGACCCCGAGGCCACAATAGCCGTAGTTACCGCCGACCAGATTATAAAGCCACACGAAGTGATTCAACAAGCCCTCAAAGATGCACTTACCTACATTAATAATAATCCTGAAGACATGATTACTTTCGGCATTCAGCCAACATTCGCCAGCACCACTCTCGGTTATATAAAATGTATAAATCCTTGCGAGCATCCTGACTGTAAAAATAAGATTTACTCCGTCGAAGCATTCAAAGAAAAACCCGATGAACAAACCGCAAAAGAATATATCGATACCGGCCAATACTTCTGGAACTCCGGAATGTTTGTCTGGAAAGCTAAAACAATATTAGCCAGCTTAAAGAAATTCCTTCCCGAGGCCACCGAGCCGCTAGCTAAGATTCAGGCGGACTGGGGCGGCCCGAATCAACAGCAAACACTCCTGGATTGGTTCGTAAAACTGCCTAAAATCAGTATTGACTACGCCGTAATGGAAAAGGCCGAAAGAGTCCATGCCATAAAACTCGATTGCCGCTGGCTCGATATGGGCTCCTTCGCGGCACTTGCCGATATTATAAGCTCCGACAAGGATAAGAATGTTATTGTGGCCGGTCAAAGCGAGATGCTCGATTGTAAAAACAGTATTATTGTTACCGAAGAGAAGGACCATCTTATCGCCGCTATCGGCCTGGAAGATATGGTCGTAGCCCACACTCCAGACGCTACACTTATATGCCATATCGACCAAACTCAAAGACTCAAAGAGTTGCTTGAACTGATAAAACTTCACTCCGGCGAAAAATTTCTATAACATCCCCAATAAAAAATATGAGATACCTCGCGATAGATTACGGAACTAAACGCACGGGATTGGCAATCTGTGACCCTGCTGAGACGATTGCCTCACCCTATGGAGTAATTCAGGGCCAAAAAGAGCTATTGAAGAAAATCTCAGAAGTGGTCGAGGCTGAAAATGTCGAAGCTATTGTATTAGGGCTGCCTTTGAACATGACCGGCACAGAAAGCGCTCAAACCAAGCTTGTTTTAAAGTTTGCAGAGCAATTAAAAGAGCATCTAAACATCCCCATCCACCTCCAGGATGAACGCCTGAGCAGTTTCAGTGCCGAAGAAAAGCTTTCATCCGCCAATTTAACGAAAGAAAAAGTGAAACAACGCCTGGACGCCGTCGCCGCATCAGAGATATTAGGAGCCTTCCTCGAAGGAAAAAAATCACGCGACTCTTCAGGCACAAGTACCCCGCAAACTTCTCAATAACATTGTGCGATAAAATAGCAAAAAAATCCTACCTGTATCATAATTTTGAAATCAGCCCGGTAAATCTTTTTAAATACTATCCGGGAAAAGTCTTGCAAATATATTAACAGCCCATTACAATTCTTGGTTTAAATCTTAAAATGTTGTAAAGTTACTTAAAAATCGTATCAGAAAGGATTTATCTGAAAGATGCTAACAAAGCAGGAAAAAAAGAAGATTATTGATGATTTTGAGACCCATGAAGGGGATACAGGCTCACCGGAGGTGCAAATTGCTCTGTTGACAAAAAAAATTAATGAGCTTACAGAGCATCTCAAAACTCATCGCAAAGACCACGCTTCCAGACGTGGTTTACTGAAAATGGTCGGGACTAGGTCGGCGTTGCTCAAATACGTGAGCAAGAAAGACGTCAAACGCTACCAGAATATCATATCCCGGCTCGGCTTGCGCAAATAGAAGAACACAAGAGAAAAAGAATACAAGTTATACATCCCACACTAAAATATCGTAAGCCGAGATTAATTAGACACGGGAATTTAAAAAAAGAGGTAGTATATGTTTGATGTATGCAGAGTAGAAAAGCAAATCGGGGGCAGAACTTTATCAATCGAAACTGGCAAAATTGCAAAACAGGCCGATGGTGCGGTAGTAGTACAATACGGCGATACTATCGTGCTTGTTGCTGCAGTAACAGCTCCTCCCAGATTCGATGATATTGATTTTTTCCCATTGAGTGTTGAATACCGCGAAAAGCAAAGTGCGGCAGGTAAATTTCCCGGGGGTTTTATTAAACGAGAGGGAAGGCCGAGTACTAAGGAAACTTTAACGGCAAGGCAGATAGACAGACCCATCCGGCCTTTATTCCCCGAGGGTTACTTCCAGGAAGTGCAAATAACCGCAAATGTTCTTAGTGCGGACCGTGAAAATGACCCTGATATTCTGGCGATGATAGGCGCCAGTGCGGCCCTTACGATAAGCAAGATTCCGTTTTTAGGGCCCACCGGGGCATGTAGATTAGGCAGGGTAAACGGGGAATTCGTAATTAACCCCACACACGAGCAGATTACCCAGGGCGACCTGAACCTGTTGCTTGGCGGCCGCAAAGAAGCAATGAATATGATTGAGGTCGGCGCCAAACAACTATCGGAAGAAGTCATTGCTGATGCCATTGCGACTGCACAAAAAACTGTCAGTCAGGTTTGTGAAATGATTGAAGAGCTTAAGGGAAAGGTCGGCGTCGAAAAAGAAACACCCCTTGTGGAAAATGATGAAGAGCTTTTTTCTAAAATCAGCACTCAGATAGAAGATAAACTATATGAACTCAAACAAATACAAGACAAACAAGAACGTAAAACTGCCGTTACGGAGTTGCTTGAGCAGGTCATAAACGAATACTGTCCTGATGAGGACAATCCTCAGTCGCAAAATGATACACAGGTCAAATACAACAAAGCGATGGTCAAACGAATCCTTGATAAGATTGAGGGCCAGGTTATTAAAAAACTTTTATTAAGCGGCAAAAGGTCCGATGGCAGAGGTTATAACGATATACGTCAAATTACCTGCGAAGTAGGTCTTCTGCCCAGAACTCACGGCTCATCATTATTTACACGAGGTGAAACACAGGCACTGATGAGCGTAACGCTTGGTACTATCAGAGACGCACAGATTATAGATGGTTTATTGGATGAGTACGCTCAAAATTTCACACTTCATTATAATTTCCCACCGTTTTCAGTTGGCGAGGTTCGGCCGATGCGAGGACCCGGCCGAAGGGAAATCGGGCACGGCGCCCTCGCAGAAAAGGCTTTAGTGGCTGTAAAGCCGCCAGACGATGAATTCGCTTACACCGTCAGGTTAGTCTCGGATATTACAGAATCGAACGGTTCCAGCTCGATGGCTTCAGTTTGTGGCGGCACACTGGCCTTGATGGATGCCGGCGTTCCGATTATCAAACCGGTTGCAGGCATATCAATTGGACTGATTAGCGATGGTAACGGCCGACACGAATTACTGACCGACATAGCCGGCGAGGAAGACCACTTCGGAGAAATGGATTTCAAGGTTGCAGGCACTACTGATGGCATTACGGCGATACAGCTCGATATCAAAGCCGAAGGTCTGGCACATAACATTATGGTCGAGGCACTGGAACGTGCAAAAACAGCCCGGCTGGAAATCTTAAAGACTATGGCTCAGGCAATCAGCGAACCAAGACCTGAACTAAGCGTGTATGCTCCGAAGCTGATAAGCATTGAAATTGACCCGGAATTTATTGGCAAGGTAATTGGCCCCGGAGGCAAAGTAATCAAGGGGATTCAGGAGCAAACCGAAACAACTATTGAGATTGAAGAAGACGGCACTATTTATATAAGCTGCCTCGGCGGGGATGGTCACTTCAAAGCCAAGGAGATTATTGAGAGTATCACGCAGCCGCCTCAAGTCGGCCGGATATACCCCCAGTCAAAAGTTGTATCTGTAAAAGATTTTGGAGTATTTGTTGAAATCACACCAGGCGTCGAAGGTCTGTGTCATATCAGTGAGTTGAGCGACGGTTATGTTAAGAAAGTCGATGACGTTTGCAAAATGGGCGATTTGATACCGGTCAAATTAATATTAATTGACGACCAGGGCAGATTCAAACTGTCCCGCAAAGCCGCTCTTGCCGAAATGGACAAAAAAGAAGAAGAAAAACCGGAAGAAAAACAAGCCGAAAAAAAAGAATAATATCAACAGGGGGATAGATGAATAGGGAATTGCAGGCGTCCCTAAATACAAAGTGCGTTTGGATTCCCGGTACTTATGAGAATTCGTTCCAGTAGCAATGGGCTTAAAAGGCAGAGGGAAGACAAGTGCAGCAGTTTTTATATGGTTTTGTCGTTGCTTTGCTGGCTGTTGTGCCGATTGTTTTTTTACTTCTGCGCAAAAAGCATCTTAAAACTCAAAAAAAATCTGATTTACATTCCGAACAGATCGAAGAATTAAGCAAACTCACAGGCGAGCTTGCCCACGAGATTAAAAACCCTCTTTCCACGATCAAGATCAATCTTAAGCTTATCAGCGAAGAGCTTGAAGACTCGGCTTCTTCTGAATTGAGTGAAGCTGACTCAAAACAAAACAACCGCAAATTTAAAAGAGCATTAAGGAAAATAGCTGTCATTCAAAAAGAAGCCGACAGACTCGAACAGATTCTCGATGGTTTTCTTCGCTACATTGACAGGACCGAATTACAGTTTGCAAACACGGACATCAATGAGCTTATCAGTGATATGGTCGATTTTTATTCACCCCAGGCTTATAGCCACTCGATAACTATCCGCCACAGCCTGTATAGTGAGCCGCTTATTTGCAAAGTTGACACTGATATGTTAAAACAGGTAATATTAAATCTGTTTATTAACGCCCAGCAGGCAATGAACAACGGTGGAGATCTGATGATAAAAACAGAACTGTCAGAAAAGGACGCAGTCATCCAGATTAACGATACTGGCAGCGGCATTGCTCCGGACAAACTGACCCGTATGTTCG
>JASFMF010000032.1:0-9091 GCA_050117705.1 Phycisphaerales bacterium | reverse complement strand
TTGTTATATTGCCGCAGATATGCAGTTTGACAGCGGCTCCGGCGTTATGAATCGCTTCGATTAATTTCTTCTCCAGAGGCAGAATAAATTCGGCGTACATATCCGGTGCAATCAGACTGGCCGCTGCATCTCCTATCCCAATCATGTCCGCACCTGCCTTTACCTGTGCAGCGGCAAAAGCTATTGCATTTTGTACGATTACCTCGCCAGCTTTGATGAACATCTCCGGTTTGTCAACTAAATCCAGGAAGGTTTTTTCCACACCGCGCAGGTCGGCATATTCTGCCATCGGACCTTCCACCCAACCAAGTACGCTGTGGGTCTGCCCGACTTCATCGGACATCTTCCGTACGCTTTCAATACGCTGCTTCGGCCGTTCTGCATTTTCGATATCGAGCGGTTTTACCTTCGCTATGTCGTAGTATGTCTTTATTAAAATATCCCTGGGCTTTCCGACACCATCGGCGGGATAATCGAATGCCATCCCGTATGCCGATGCCTCCCGCCAAGGGTCACTTATAGCGCTTATCTGGTCGAGATTGAACGCCTTAGTAACTGCGAGCTGCGCCTTAACAAGGACATCCCCGTCGAGATAATAATCTCTATATGTATGCCCGATGAAATTGGCCGACCATGCCATAAAGATGGGAGTGACAGCAGGGCGGTCTGCGGTAGGGGCGGCTCGTGAACCGCCCCTATTTAGAATCGCATAAATTCGTTCTTTAGAAGTCATAATTCACTCGGATGCCCGCTTCGCATCAAGGCGAGCCTTATGGCACTGAACCAAAGCTAAAAATGAGTCTTTCACCTGCTCAAATGTCAGTTGCGCCGTAAGGCGTCCCTTACGGGAGCCAGGCGCACTGTCGGCATTCAATTTACTGAACCACTGTGGTGAAAACATAAGGAAATAATCAAATTCGGCTGGTATCTGATCCTGGTTTTGTCTAAAGGCTTCCCGCAACAGCCGTTTCAATCGGTTACGTACAACAGCGTTTCCGCATGATTTCTTTACAGAGATACCGAGACGTGGAAAACCACAGTCGTTTTTCGCCATATAGAGTGTAAGCAACTCGTTACTTAGACGCTGACCCTGCGCCATAACGGCCTTGAATTGCCTGTTGTTGACAAGCCTTTTCTTTTTTGGAAGTGAAAACCGCTTCAAAATTCCTCCACCTTCACAGTCTGTCCCAACTAAGCAGGTTCCACATGGTGTATGCTATCGGCTTGTTGTTGCCGTGATAACACCTCGGCACTAAGCGACCGGAGAACCGCACGACAATTTAAAACACCTGCGAAACTGTCGTCTTGTCGCGAAGTGACAATCGGCAGATGCTCGAGGTCATAATGTCTTGCTTTGTCAAAAGCCTTGCCCAATGGCACGTCAGGTGTTGCTATGGCAATAACAGGCTCGACAATATCGAGGGCTACCAGCCAGTCATTTAATTCCTGTGTCTCAAAAGTGTTTCTGATACCATCCAAAGTTATACCACCAACTAAATTATTTTCGTCGTCAACAACCGGGTAAAAGAAATTACTGGTACTGCTGACTACTTTTATAACCTCACTCAGGGACATCCCTGCCGATATGACCGTCACTTCGGAGTCCATAACATCACTTACTTTATATGTTTTAATAAGGTCTTCTTCGGTAATGTTAAGACCTAATTCACCGGCCTTTTTCGCACCGAATTTCACACCCAGCGGCCCGATAAGCTGAAGCACAAATGCACCTAAAAGAACGACTAACAGCATTAACGAACTCATATCTTCTTCGAACTTGTTACTTGCCATTATCAGCAGGCCGACAGCAATACCGCCCTGGGGGTAAAGGCAGAATCCGAGATAGTTCCTTACGCTTTTGACTGTCTTGGAGTATTTTGCTCCAAGATATGCTCCGCCGGTCTTGCCGACTATACTACCTATTACATAAGCCAGCATAAGCAGAAATATCGTTTTGTCCACAGATGAAATATTGAGTCTGGCTCCCACTAAGACAAAGAAGAGGGCATAGACCGGCACGGAAAAATCGTGCATTATTTCGAAACTCGTTGACATTCTTCTCGGCTCGATATTTATCAGGGTGACTCCCAAAACCATTGTTGCAATGATAATGTCAAGGTGTAAAGCCACTGCTGCACCAATGGTTACTATTACCATACCAACGGTAAAGGCCAATATCTTTCCCGGCTCGTCGATTCGTTTAAGAATCCAGATAAGAACCAGTCCCGCCACAAGGCCTATGGCAATAGCGCCGGCGATATGATAAAAGGACACTCCCAAGGCGTACATAAGCCCTTTTTCTCCGTGCCCTGTAATCACACCCGCAACACTAATGCCCACGGCGTAAAGCACTAAAGCAAGAGCATCGTCCAGTGCGACAACCGCTGTTAACATTGCCGTAAGTGGTCCGCGTGCTTTATACTCCCACAGAACGCTGACGGTTGAGGCCGGGTCCGTCGCTGCACATATCGCGGCAAAAACCACTGAAACTGCCAGCGACATCTTCCAGTCATAGAAACAAATCATTATACCGAAGCTCAGTACGCCTACGAGCAGAAATGCCGCCAGCCCTTCGAACAATAATATAGCCGTTACTTGTTTGCCGAATTTTACAAATATGTCGCGTTCCAGTTCTCCACCAATCAGAAAGCCTATCACGCCAAGCGCAAAAAGGTTGAATGGCTCCAGGGCATTCACGGTATCGACGGGGATGATTTTAAACAACGGACCGAGAATCAGACCGATTGTAACATAGCCGATTATTTGCGGAATGTGGAATCGTTGGATTATCTTCGCCCCGACCGTACCTAAGAAAATCGCAATACCTATAGGTAGAATCAGTTCGGCCCCTCCGCCTTCCGCCAGAAAATTTGTGAGTAATTCAATCATTATGATACAAAAAATCAAGGTGCTGATAAAAAGTGCCGGGTCCTTGTTGCAGAAAAGTATCGATACCCAAATTCGACAACAATAGCTTTCAAATTCCTTTTGTCAAAGGATTTTATCGATATTGACAATCAATTGTATAATTTTACTGTATAAGCTGGTTTAGCCTACTTGTTAACTTTAACACCTGGCATAATCTTCGGCTCGGGCCAGCGAAGCCGTCTGCATTGCACGCCTGATTCCACAGATTTTACTTATGTATCCGGTATTTCACCGGCTTTTTTAAGTGCGATTTTTGTCAGAATCGGCCCGATTATTTCGAAAAAGATGCACGTAGCGGTAATAGTGGCAAGGACCGAAGAGCCGATTTCAAGAGCACGCGGCAGATTGTATTTGGCATCGAGCAGCATAAACTCATGCTTTACGATAAGTGATAATCCGATTGCCACGCCTGCCTGTGAAAGAATTCCCATGCCCACATACTTCTTAACTTTATCATCAACGCGACCGAATGCCGCACCGAGACGAGCGCCACCTATCAGCCCCGCCGAGCGGCCGAGGATGTAAACCACTCCAACAAATCCCAGCGCAGGCAAAGCCGACAATTGCAGATGCGCACCGGCCAAACAGAAAAACAATACGAACAACAAAGGCATAACATCAAGCAGCGGATTCGTAACGCGATGAAGCAGTGATTCGTGTCGTGCGTTTGCCAAAACGAATCCGACCACCATATTGGTCAATATCAAAGACAAATGCCAGCGTATCGACAGGCCGGTACATACAAGGATAAAACCGAAAACTAAAATCAAAATGTCTCTTGAACTTTGCAATTTGCGAACCAGATGGTAGAACACCAAGCCTGCAGCCCCGCCGATCATGAAGCTCAGGCCGATTTCTCTGGCAGGGCCCCACAAGGCATGTAAAATACCTTCGGAAGCGCCCGAAGCCTCTCTTATTAAAAGGTTCTTAGCCAGGGCCGCGGCAAAACCGAAAATGATGATTGCCAATCCGTCATCAAATCCCACCACCGCATAGAGAGCCTTTGTCAAGCTTCCCTTTGCTTTATATTCCTGAATGACTGCAACGGTTCCGGCCGGTGCGCTGGCGGGTGCCATCGAGCCAAAAATCAACGCCATCGGCAAATCGCGAGTCAACAAATATACTGCGGTAGTAACTACGAAAAAAGCGCCGAAAGACTCCGCGAAAATAATAGATATAATCCCGACACCAAGACGCTTCAGTGAGGATAAATTCAGTTCCGAGCCTATACTGAATGCTACAAATCCTAAAGCAATTTCCGTAATGAATGAGAGCCGTTCCATCGAAGGTTCGTCAAAGAGATGCAGGACAGACGGGCCGAGTATGACCCCTACAATCATATAGCCTATTAATGAGGGCAATCTTATAAACCTTGCGGTTCGTCCCACATAAAAAGCAATAATCGTAGCGATACCTAAAAGGGTCAATCCGGAAACATGAAGAAAAGAAAAATCCGTTGTCAAAGCTAAGACCGCCATTTTAATTCCGCACATACTTTACGCACCTAACGAGCCAGCCGCATAAGAAATTTCCTGAACCGTAACCATGACATCAGCGTTTTTGTTAAGGTTGCCGGTAATACTCTCAATACGTCTGATGGTTTCATTAGTGAGGCTTTTATCAACAACCGCTATGATAATCCTGCCGAAGTCGGACGGCTCGTCGCTCCAGAAACTTGCGAAAAGAGGCATTTTGGAAAGATACACGCTCGAATTTTCAGCCCCGACAACAACCAGCGAGCTTGATTCTATGCCCGTCATAATCTGAATAATGTCTCTGAAAATGTCCTCGTTTTGTACAAACACATGAATCAGACTTTTTGGCACCCGCTGTCTGCCGTCTATTTCCACATCCTTATCCTGTAGAAAGTTACTATATACTTCATCCGGTGTACGGCCAGATACGATTCTGTCCAGTGCATTCGGTGCCAACAGAGTCTGCGATATGACGGACAGCAGTCTCACATGCTGGTTAGAGGCTGGCTCAGGAGCCACTATAAAAACGATAAGCCTGACTCTCTCCTTATCCAGAGAATCAAAGTCAACGCCCGACGGGACAGTAATTATCCCAACAGCAAAATCTTCGACGGATTTCAAACGGCAATGGGGAATAGCCACTCCTTTGCCGACTCCCGTTGAACCCATTGATTCACGAGCTTCAAGACCATCGAGAATTTCCTTCTCATCCACTTTTTCAAGGACGGGGCTTTTCTTAGCGAGCCTTGCAACTTCCCGCAGAGCTTCGGCTTTGTCACCGAGCCGGGCATCAACTATTATGCACCCTTTGTGTAAAACATCAGCCAGCTTCATTGTCTTTATTCCTTACGCTTTTATATATTTTAGACCCTACTTATTGTTAATTGTGACACCGGGCCAGTCATCGGTTCGGAACGGGGTAGCAGGCAGGCCTTCTTTATTGTAAAGATTGCATATAGGATTATCCGCCCAGGCATAACGTACAGCGACCGGGTTTGTAACTTTATCGCTGCTAACTACAATTTGATTATCTTCTATCTTTGCATCGGCCCAGACGAACTTACGGTCCGCCCCGGCGATAGCAAAACCTTTTAATGACTCGCCTCCGCCGGCTGTAAGACCACCGCCGACATGGTCAAAGTTAAGGATAGTCTTTTCATTTTTAATTGTCATGGATTTAAAGATAGGCCCGGAGTACACCAGCTCTTTTCCATAGCTTTTAGCCAAAGCCCATAGTGCCAGTCGCTTACCGACATCCTGCTTATTTCTCGGATGTATGTCGTCGGCTTCTCCGATGTCTATAATAACCGCCATTCCGGTATTCGGCAGGTCCAATGTCATCAACTGGGCCTCGCGAAGCTCCGCCCAGTAACTTTCTACCGGCTCTGGATTCACGGCTTTATAATTTGCTAATTGCACAAACAGGAAAGGAAAATCTTTCTGGCCCCAGTCGTTGCGCCAGTTTTTTATCATTGCCGGAAAGATTTTACGATACTGATACGCCCGACCGGCGTTTGTTTCTCCCTGGTACCATATAGCCCCTTTAATTCCGTATGGAATCAATGGAGCCAGCATGGCATTATATAAACCAGAAGGTGCGTGAGAATGACCCGGCCCTAACGGCGGCCATGGCCTTTGAGGGGCCGGTTTATTTTCAGACTTTGCCTGCTCAGCTGCTTTCTTCCATTCTTCGACTTTCTGCTCGTAGTCTTTCTTCGCCTGGGGATATTTTGCAACAGCTTCGTCGTAACGTTCCAAAATCGGTGCTGCATCCGCTTCTTTTTCAAGTATCTCTCGTCTGGTCCACGCTTCTGATGGAGTCCCGCCCCACGATGTATGAATTAAACCAATCGGCACATTAAGTTCTTTATGCAACTCCCGGCCGAAAAAGTAACCAACCGCTGAAAAACCGGCTATCGTTTGCGGACTGCATTGTGTCCATCTGCCTTTGCAATCCGACTGTGGTTTATCCGCAACCCTTTTAACTACTGTAAATAATCGAATGTTTGGATAATCGGCTGCTGCAATTTCCTGCTTGGCATTATTCGTTTGTGCTACCGGCCATTCCATATTTGACTGGCCTGAACAGACCCAGACTTCGCCGACCATTATATTTTCGAGCTTTATTGTATTCTTGCCGCTGAGAGTCATTTCATAAGGCCCGCCGGCCTGAGGGGGTGTCATTTTGAACTTCCACTTGCCGTCTTTATCCGCGGTAACAGCCCACTTCATACTATGCCAGCTAACACTGACCGTTACCTCCTCGCCGGGCTCCGCCCAGCCCCAGATGGGTACTTTCATATCTTGCTGTAAAACCATATTGCTCCTTATTATTGCCGGCAGCTTGATGTCAGCCCAGGACGCACTGGTGTTTAACAGCAGTAAAATCCCAAAAACGGTTAAAATCTTGGTTTGACTCAAATTGGTTCTTTTGTTGTTCATCTTTCAGTTCCTTAAATACGTGAAATTGGATGTTTAAAGCTCATTTATCGTAGCCGGATAGCCGAAAATAGTAAATAATAAACAATAAAAATTCAACCGGTATCTTTTCGGACGTTACACTTTACGTTGAACAAGGAGGGATTAAAAGGCATAGAAGCATATAGAAGATGTTTGCATAGTAGGTCTAAAGTGATAAATTTGCTAAAATAGCTTGTTGTTTCCGGCTCTAAAGGCAATATAAAGGCAACTTCAGATAAGTTAATCAAAGAAGGTAAAGCAATGTTAAAGTTAGCATCATTTGTAATAATTTCACTTGGGATTTCATCCGTTCAGGCAGTCGAACCCTTCCGTGTGGTATTAACCGACGTTGAGAAAAACATTTATAGAGAATCGTTGAATCTCACAAGCAGTGACATCACGCCGGATTGTCCTGTTTCTTGGTCGGTTCGTAAGTATGTTCTTCATGGTGGAAAGCAGGAGGGTGTCGAGTTAGTTGAAGTAGATAATGGCAAGTTTAGTCTTACAATTGTTCCTACGCGAGGGATGTCCATTCAACAGGTGCTGATGGATGATTTACGACTCGGCTGGGATTCACCCGTCAAGGGTTTGGTTCACCCGAAATATATAAACCTGAACATGCGTCGGGGGCTGGGCTGGCTGGAAGGTTTTAACGAATATATGGTGCGATGCGGACTTGAGTTTTTCGGTGGGCCGGGAACCGATGAGTTCGTCGATAACACCGGGAAAAAAGCAAAGATGTATTTAACGCTGCACGGCAGAATTGGTAATACCCCTGCATCACAGGTGGAAGTGGTTATTGAACGTCAGAAACCTTATAGCATCCGAGTACGCGGCAGAGTCGATGAAACCTCTATGCACGGTCCGAAGCTTGAGTTGTGGACGGAGGTTATAACTATTCCGGGTTCCGGCACCTTCCGGATTTCAGATAAAGTAACCAACCGCAGTGCCGTCGAGCAGGAGTTCGGTATCCTTTACCATGCGAATTACGGCACGCCTTTAATGGAAAAAGGTGCACAGTTTATTGCTCCGGTGTTTAAAGTGTCGCCGATTAACGAGCATTCCGCCTCGGACATCTCCACATATAATATTTATCGTGCCCCGATGGATGATTTTGCAGAGCAGGTTTACTGTTTGCGGCTTTGGGCCGATGAGAATAACCAAACGAAAGTTATGCTTCGTAATGCCGCGGCTGATAAAGCCGTATCGATGGCATTTTCCACAAGTCAGTTGCCTTACTTCACACTCTGGAAAAATCCGGTTGTTTACGAGGACGGTTACGTAACAGGCCTGGAGCCGGGCACCGGCTTTCCGCATAACAGAGCTATCGAGCGTGTGTTTGACCGTGTTCCGAAGCTTGCCCCACATCAAAGCCGTTTGTTCACAATTGATTTTACACTTCATCTCGGCAGGGAGCAGATTGAGGCTGTGGCCAGGGAAATCGCTGATATTCAGGCCAGCCGGGAAACGAAGGTTGATGTTGACCCGCTTCCCACTGAAAAAGTTAGTCTGGCTGATATTGCAAAAGCCGCGAGAACATGGAAACCTTCTTATGTATCCTGGTATGATAAAGAAGCACCGGACTTCACGTTGAGTGACCTCAATGGCAAGGAACATAAACTCAGCGATTACCGGGGTAGAAATGTCATAATTGTTTTTTGGACGACATGGTGCGGCCCCTGTCGGAAGGAAGTTCCATCTCTAATCGAATTACGGAATGCCGTCGATGAAAAAGATTTGGCAATACTGGCAATATCGAATGAGAGTTTAGAGTTGGTTCAAAAGGTTTCATCTCAGCTTGGAATGAATTATACTATTCTTCTCGATAAAGATAATATGCCGGATCCGTTCGGAGTTATGAAGATTTTCAGGACAACTGGTATCCCCTGCAGCTTTTTTATCGACCCGCAGGGCAAAATTAAACTGGCGACTTCTGGCGTGGTATCGTTAAAAGAAATCAAAGCTATATTAAAAACTGAGTAGTATAAAAGGAAATTGGTCTTGTACTGACAATTTAAAGGAGAACAGTATAATGTTCAGACAAAAGAAAAAAGGAGCTTTCTGGTTTAGATTTAGTACTTTAACGATTTTACTTGTTGCTATAGTAGCCTGGACGGGATGTAAAGAACGCCCGTCTGGAAATTCAGGGACTGAAAGTATGAGCTTAGAATCCGTGCATTCGGAACCTGCAACCAAACCCACAAGTGAATCGGCGAAGATGGATACTA
>JASFMF010000031.1:0-9143 GCA_050117705.1 Phycisphaerales bacterium | reverse complement strand
CTCCACCGGCACTTGCCGTTTGGCCGCTGGTCTCAATGTCCCAAAACGACTGGAAAACAACCTGTTTATTGAAACCTGACAGACCACCAACAGTATCATTACCCATAACGCTGCCGGTGCTGTAGCAGTGGATTACTTCGCCCTCGTTTATTCCCACTAGACCCCCAACATTCTTATTTCCTTCAACGTCGCTTGTTGAATAGCAATCTCTAATTATCGCCCAATTATATCCCACCAGACCACCGATAAAGAATGTTCCCGCAACGCTGCTTATTGAATAACAGCTGATGATTTCACCCAACTCATTGCTTCCCACCAAGCCACCAATCCTTTGATTACCCGAAACTCCACCAGCAGCAAAGCAGTTGGTGATTTTTCCAGCATTCGATCCCACAAGGCCGCCGATATCAATCCCCAGTCCCACAAAATCACCATTAGGCTCTTGACTTGCCGACACTACGCCGGTCGCATAGGAGTCGGTGATTATACCTGTGCTTAGGTTCAAACCCACAAGGCCACCAAGCCAGAATTGACCTGTTACATTGCTGTTTGAATCGGAGACAGTTATTGCGCCTTTGTTCCATCCCACCAAGCCGCCGACTGCTGCATAGCCGCATGTAATGCTGCCTGTTGAATGAGAGGCGATGATCGTACCTGAATTCCATCCCGCAAGTCCACCGGCGATACCTGAATCCTCCCCTCCAACTATTATCACGTTTTCTATATTTAGGTCTTTGACCTCGCCCGTTTCATCAATCCGGCCAAACAAGCCGAGATATTCGTTATCTGCTCCTTCCGTATCTATGGTTAGATTCCTTATTTTATATCCGCTACCATCGAAACTACCGGTGAAACCCGAACCACGAAAATCCCGTGTGTCCGCATCTGTATCCGGAGCGACGATCGCCCTGTCGAAGACCTGGCCACCGGGCAGGTTAGGATCCAGGTCGATGTCGGCTGTCAGGATGAAGTGCTTGTCGTAATCTTCGGGACTATTCCCAAGCAGCATCAAATCCTCGGTCGTAGCAATTAGATACGGATCATTTGGCTCACCTGTGCCGCCGCTGTATTTGGCCTGGGCGGGAAAGATAAAAAGACAAATTATAATCAGAATTATTCCGTATTTCATAATACCGCTCCTATTAAATGAGACAAATGCAAATAAGGCAAACGGTGGGGCAAGTCCCACCCTACCAAGTCAATCAAGACAATAATACAGGCCGGCTATACTGAAAATTATTAACAGCGCTGCTATTATTATGATTGTTGCAATCATCTCTCGGAAAGTTATACAGGCCAGAAGCGCACTGGATGTGGTTATAAGAGTAATACCCAATCTGGTCCCCAACGAGCCGGCCAGCGTCGCAACGAAACCAACATCCAAAGATGCTGCTTTTACGGAACAAACCGTCGATGTCATTTTGCCTGAAAATGTCAGGATTCCGAAAAAGCTCAGCCCCGCCAGCAACGTTTCTTTTGAAAAGCCGTTCCGGGACAGATGCCGTCTTAAGGCGTGCCTGGCCCGAAAGAACAATACCCTCGCCCGAAGCTCCTTGCAGTCCATAAGCTGTGCAATTTCGGCATAGGACAGTTCCTCAAAACAGCGCAGGACCAGGACGTTACGATAGGTAAACTTCAATTTAGCAATGGCGTTGTGAATAATATTAGACAATTCAATACGTGCCGCCTGGTCGAGACCGTCATGATGGTTCCGAGCGACATATTGTCTGAAAAACTCCCGGTTCAGAGCCTCGATTTCGACCTCCTGCCTGCGTTTTCGATCCCGATAGTAGTGCTGTACCTCCCCCATAGCATGCCGAAATAACCAATTCCAAAATTTCGTGATGTCCTCGAGTGTATTAAGTGACTGTACCATTTTTACCAGTGTCTTTTGACACAGCTCCTCGGTTATATCCTGGTTTAGAGTCAGTCTGAAGATATAGGTCTGCAACCGAGCCTCCGCCAGCTCGGTTAGCATTCCCATACTTTTTTTGTCCCCCTGCTGGGCCTTGTTTATGAGTTCAGTAAGACTTTCCACCGGGTTATAATTGGGATTATTCATATCATTCATCATTCTTCTTATAATAAAAGTCCATGCCTTCTTCAATTAGTTACACTTTTTTTCAGGAATTTGTGAATAAATAGTGAAACTATGAGCGATAGAATCGGTGTGCACAGCGCACCACACGAAACTTTCGAATGATTCCGTCAGACGACGCCGGACATTCGGCCCCCTGCTGCTTCGCAATGGCGAAAAACGCTTTAACTTCTTTATGGGATGGTTTTGTATTGACATTCACGGGGGATAATGTAGAATAGCGGGTTTCACTTATGATGATTAAACCGATGTTATATCCCTTTTGAGAATTTTATGTACTCGGATTATATACGTAACGTGGCGATAATTGCCCATGTTGACCATGGGAAGACGACACTAGTCGACCAGCTTTTGTACCAGTCTGGCATGTTCAGGCAGGAAGAGCTTGATAAGCTGGCCGGTGGTGAGCATGGTTTGATTATGGACTCGAATCCGCTGGAGCGAGAACGGGGTATAACGATTCTCAGCAAAAACTGTGCGATTAACTATACGGATTTACAAGGTGACGAATATAAAATCAATATAATCGATACGCCGGGGCATGCTGATTTCGGCGGTGAGGTCGAACGTGTCTTAAAGATGGCTGATGGTGTGCTGCTTTTGGTCGATGCATTCGAAGGGCCTATGCCTCAGACAAGATTCGTACTGAGTAAGGCCCTTGAGCATAAGCTTCGGCCGATAGTTGTTATCAACAAGGCGGACCGGGCGAACAGCCGGCCCGATGATGTAGTGAATGAAGTATTCGACCTGCTGGTCCAGCTTGGGGCCGATGACGAAGCGCTTGATTTTCCATTGATATACGCCTCGGCAAGAGAAGGCTGGGCGACGGCCAATCTTGAAAACAGAAAAGACAATATGCAGCTTGTGTTGGAGACAATAATAAATAATGTCCCTGCCCCGAAGGTCTGTTCGGATGCTCCTTTGCAGATGCTGGTGACAAGTCAGGAATATTCGGATTATGTCGGGCGCATAGCAATAGGCAAAATATTTGCGGGACAGATAAGCGAAGGCCAGCGGGTTACCGTTATTGACAGGGAGGGGCTTCATACACAGCAAAAGGTCATGCATATTCATCAATTTAACGGCCTTGGCAGAAAGCAGGTTTCGACTGCTCAGGCGGGTGATATATGTGCGATATCCGGGCTTGACCCTGTTGAAATCGGTGATACTATCGCCTGTGCTGATAAACCTTCGATGCTTGCGGTGACCGCTGTCGATGAGCCGACGATGTCAATGTCATTCAGGGTCAACGACGGACCTTTTGCGGGAAGAGACGGTAAATACGTAACGAGCAGGCAGATAGGTGAACGGCTCGAAAAGGAACTTCAGCAGAACGTTGCTCTGAGAGTAGAGCCGGGGCAGAGGGCAGAAGAATTCAACGTCTCGGGGAGAGGGCTGATGCATCTTGGGATTTTGCTGGAGAATATGAGGCGCGAAGGATATGAGATTTGCGTGGGCAAGCCCAATGTGATTTTAAAAATAGTTGATGGCAAACGTCACGAGCCGATTGAATTGCTTGCGGTGGATTGCCCGCTGGATTGCCAGAATTCTGTGATGAATCTTCTGGGCGACCGGCGGAGTGAAATAATGAAAATAGATGCCAAAAGCGGTACGAGCGATTTTATTCACATGGAATTTATGATACCTTCGCGAGGGCTGTTCGGCCTTCATGCAAGAATGTTGAATGCGACCCGCGGCAGAGCGATTATGCATCATACATTCGAAAGATATGAGCTTATGCGCGGAGCAATACCTCAACGCAAGGCGGGAGTTATGATTGCTATAGCTACAGGGCAGGTGACAGCTTATGCACTTGATGCTTTGTACGACCGGGGAGTGTTTTTTGTCGAGCCGGGGGAGAAAGTATATGAGGGGCAGGTGGTCGGGGAACACTGCAAAGAAAAAGACATACCTGTGAATGTAGTAAGAAGTAAACAGCTTACTAATATTCGGGCAGCGGGTAAGGACGATGCGGCCAAAGTGAGACCCGCGAGAAAAATGAGTCTTGAGATGGCGATGGAGTATATACAGGAGGATGAATTAGTTGAGATTTGTCCTAATTCAATTCGAATCCGCAAACGGCTGTTAAAAGAGGGGGACAGACGACAACAGGCACGCAAAGGCTGTAAGTAGAATTGGTGTACAGAGCACACTCGACCATTCTTCAGTTAAGTTGCTAAGTGAATTGGCTGATAGTAGTGAGGTTATCAAGGCATAACTGCGACCAGGTTTCCATAGTATCGCGGACCTGGTGCAGCTCGGCAGGGGTCATAAACTCCATCTTAGTAATCATCTGCTCTCGCTTACTAACGTCCGATGAATCCAAAATCCAATGGTGAACTACGCCGAGATGGACACTTCCGACCTCGGTAGAATCATCGTTCAATAAAGCAACAATGCTGTCAGTATGGTCTGTTTCTATGGAAACTTCCTCGGTCACCTCGCGCTCGACGGCATTGCGGTAAAGCTCACGGAAGTCCGTATCGAATAACGGTATTTCGTTATCCACAGGATTTATGTGGCCCCCTATGCCAATAGACCTGTTGCCGACGAGTCTTGTCTCGCCGGCTCGTCTGCCACGGACGTAGGTAAGGTATTTGCCATTATGACTCATTAGCACGTACGGAATGAGCTGCTTGAAAGAAGTATCCTTTTCAGCCTGCGAGCGGGGCATAAAACGCATAATGCCAGGGTTGAAGAACTCGTTAAGATAGCGCTCCACATCCATTGCAAGACCCTGGAACATTCCGGCCTGTTCAAGAACCTTTCGCTCAATAACAAGTACCTGCTCTTCCTGTGCCATGTTGTTACTCCT
Source organism: Phycisphaerales bacterium (assembly GCA_050117705.1). GTDB lineage: Bacteria > Planctomycetota > Phycisphaerae > Sedimentisphaerales > Anaerobacaceae > NIOZ-UU13. The sequence goes on along the minus strand of JASFMF010000031.1, from coordinate 4,230 downwards.
TTTTTATAATCTGAAAAGTCATCCTCACCGAACTACTTAAGTGATTTGTGAGCTTAGAACAGCCACGGGGTCATCGGACGGGTTGTGTCCGGATTATTCTTGTTCGGTATTATGAAATGGTCAGGCACAGGAAAATGCGAACACAGCAGTAAGACATCCTTGCCTACATCTCCGATTGCCGTTTCATTGTCAATATTCTCAACCACCTTATTTATGAAAGCTGCAATTTGTTCGGCTTCGGCCTCTTTCATACCGCGAGTTGTAATGGCGGGCGTGCCTATACGCAGGCCGCTTGGATTGGACGGCGGAGCAGGATCGCCGGGAACAGTATTGTAATTAGTAACGATTCTGGCTCTGTCCAGCGCCTTTGCGACTTTTCTGCCCGGTACGTTTTTGTTTCTTAAATCTATCAGGATTAAATGATTGTCGGTTCCGCCGGTCACGAGATTGAAACCGTATTTGAGAAGCTTCTTAGCCAGGGCTTTTGCGTTTTTAACTATCTGGTTCGCATAAGCGACAAACTCGGGTGTATCGGCCTCGGCCATTGCTACAGCAATAGCCGTAAGTGTGTGCATGTGGGGACCGCCCTGCAAGCCGGGGAAGACTGCCTTGTCCACCTTTTGCGCGTGCTCGGCTTTGCAAAGTAACATTCCGCCGCGTGGGCCGCGAAGAGTTTTATGTGAAGTAGTAGAAACAATATCAGCGTGGGGCACCGGGCTTTGATGAATGCCGGCCACGACAAGGCCGGCAATGTGCGCTATATCGCTGACGTGATATGCTCCGACGCTTTTTGCAATTCGGCCAAATGTTTTGAAATCAATCTCTCTGGGGTATGCGGTAGCGCCGGAGATTATGATTCTTGGCTTGTGTTTTTTTGCAAGCTCTTCGATTTTATTGTAGTCCAGCCTGCCGGTATCGTGGTCAACAGGGTAGGAGACTGAATTAAAGAATTTGCTTGTCAGCGATACTTTCCATCCGTGCGTGAGATGGCCACCGTGGATAAGCGACATTCCCATAATCGTATCGCCGGGGTTTATCAGGGCCGAATAAGCGGCCAGGTTCGCAACGGAGCCGGAATATGGCTGAACGTTAGCGTGGTCGGCCTTGAACAACTTCTTCGCACGCTCCTGAGCCATTTTTTCGATAAGGTCGGTTACCTGCTGGCCTTCGTAATATCGCTTTCCCGGATAGCCTTCAGCGTATTTGTTGGTAAGACAGCTTCCGCTAGCCAGCATTACAGCCCTGGATACGTAGTTTTCCGAAGGTATCAGACGAATTGAGCCGCTCTGGCGTGCCGCTTCCTGTCGCAGGAGTTCATAAATCTGCGGGTCATACTGCTCAAGGGCATTTATCATATCATTTTCTCCGTCAAAACAAACCTGTTCGGACAGCTTTAAGGATTTCCAAACACCGAATAATGCGTTCGGGCATATTTATAGCATAACGGGTTTTTTTATACAAGCATTTAATTGTTGACAAATTATAGCCGAAGATTACGATAAGCCGTTCGACTATAATATGAGAAAACCGATTTGGTAATAAAAGTATGCCGCAAGAAGACGCCCAGTCATTGGCCAAGGCTAAGGCCTTTTTCGAAAAAGCCAAAGCTGTATCGCATACAGCTAATTTCGATTATGCCATCGATATGTATCTGCACGGTCTGCGATATAGTCCGGATGCGCTCGAAGAGGGGCACTTCCCGCTTTTTGAACTGGCATTACAACGGCAGACACATGGCGGCAAAAAATCTTCGATGGTTGAAAGGATGAAACATTTAGGCGGCAAAACACCTCTCGAGCATATGCTTAACGCCGAATATCTTTTCGTAAAAAACCCGGACCATCTGCCTTATGCCGAGGCAATGCTAAAGGCGGCGGTCGAAGGCGGATATCACAAAACGGCCGGCTGGCTCGCCAATCTTGTGTTCCAGAAAAATAACGGCGCTGAAAAGCCATCGGCACAAACGTACATTTTGTTAAAAGATTCGTATGCAGCATTAGGGCAATATGACAAAGCCGTCGCGGCCTGTCAGCGTGCCTCGCAACTCAGGCCGGAGGACAAATCACTGGCAGATGATTATAAGAACCTCTCGGCAGAGCTGACTATGGCCAGAGGTAAATATGACACCGAGGGTGATTTCAGAAAAGCCATCAAAGACCGCGAGAAACAGGAACTGCTTCAATCTCAGGACAATGTCATCAAGACCGAGGATTACCGTGTGAAGGCGGTCGAAGACGCCAGAAGAAAAATAGCACAGAACCCTGACCTGCCTACCAATATATTTACTCTGGCCGGCGCTCTGTCGGATTTAGAAAACGACCAGGCCGAAAACGATGCCATATCACTGCTGGAAAATACTTACAAAAAAAGAAATGACTTCAGCTTCATGCAACGGGCTGGTGAATTAAGAATGAAGCAGCTCAGGCGGAAAATAAACCAGGCAAAAGAAACTCTTGAGGCGAATCCGAATGACGCTCAAAGCAAAGCGGCATTAGAACAACTAACGAAAAAATTAAATACCACCGAACTGGAGCATTATAAGAGGTGTGCGAAGAGCTATCCGACAAACCTGGGTATAAAATATGAATATGGTCTGCGTTTATTCAGAAATAAGCAATATAACGAGGCGATACCCCTCTTCCAAGATGCTCAGAAAGACCCGAGACGGAAAATAAAAGCGATGAATCATACGGGACTGTGCTTCTTTCTGAAGGGCTGGGTGACCGATGCAATCGATATTTTTAACAATGCAATAAATACATATCAAATAAAAGATGATGCAACCGGCAAGGAATTAAGGTATAATCTAGCGCGTGCTTGTGAAGAAAATAAGGATACAGAAAAGGCACTGGAGATTTATCGTAAAATAGCACAGCAGGATTTCGGGTATAAAGACGTCGGCCAAAGGGTTGATAAGTTGAGAAGTGAAAGGCAAAAACCAACCTCTCAGTGAGTTTTGAAAATAGAATTTTAATAGTATCAGGAGATTGAAGTGGCACATTCGTTACAAGCGAAAAAAAGAGCAAAACAAAACGTTAAAAGCAGAACTATTAACCGGGCGCGCAAGAGCCAGGTGAAAACGCAAATCAAACATTTCGAGGAGGCCATGACCAAGGGCGATGCAGAGGCGGCAGGCAAGGAATATAAACTTGTCGTTCAGAAATTAGATAAAACGGCCGCGACGAGCACAATGCATAAAAAGACAGCCGCACGTAAGAAATCGCGCCTTGCAAAAAGGCTTAATGCTCTAAAAGCGAAGAAAAGTTAATTAGTTAATTGGTTAATTAGTGAATTAGATAAAAATGGTGGGCTTAGCCCACCCTACTTTTCAGAACTCCCGCTTTCTTTACATATCCTTTTGCAGTTCGAGGTTCAGGAAGTATAATACCTTCACGTTTAAGCTTTAATAAGTTGTACATCCAAGTAAGGAGATTGCTGTGAGAAAAGTATCTTTGTTTATACTTGATCGAATTATTGTAATTCTGGTAGTTACTGCCATCTGGCTCTTTTATCCAGGTTTATCTGTGACTGCGCAGGGGAAATCCGGGGAAAGCAGCAGCATTCTGCAGGCAGGGACTGCAAAGGTTGATATCACGCCGGAAAAACCGGTTAAGATGGCGGGCTATGCCAGCAGGAAAGAATTGTCTACCGGCGTTCATGACCCCCTTTCGGCGCGGGCTATTGCGTTTGAAAATAACGGTAAGCGGCTTGTGCTGGTATCAGCAGACATAATAGGATTTTATGGAAAGACAGGTAACCACCTGCGGAATGTTATCTTAGATGAATTCCAGCTTGAGCCTTCGGAGCTTTTTCTAAGTGCTATACATACGCATTCCGGGCCGATAATGACTATAGATAAGGAAAATGGACATCCTAATAATTTGGAATATACAGAAGGCCTAAAAGATAAGCTGATAGAAGTAATTCGAAAAGCATTAGATAATACTGAGCCGGTCAATATCGGCACAGGAGTTGGCTACTCACCGGTCGGAATCAATCGGCGAGAGTTGCAATTCGACAGCGAAGGGAACAGCTCAGTAAGACTCGGGCGTAATCCGTACGGGACCACCGATAAAGATGTATTAGTACTAAAAATGGCAAAACCAAACGGCCAGACAGTCGCTGCATTGTTCGATTATGCAACGCATGCCACATGCTTAGGCGGTAAGAATTATGTTATAAGCGGGGACGTGCTCGGATTGGCGGAACAGTTTGTCGAGAAGATTTTAG
>JASFMF010000030.1:0-9182 GCA_050117705.1 Phycisphaerales bacterium | reverse complement strand
GGTGGCCCGATATGCTGAAATGGCTTCGTTTGTATCGCTGACTATCATCACACCCGACCAGACATGGGCGGTGTTGGAAGGAGGTTCTTCGTCATGCTTAACCAGTGTTAGTTTTTTGGGGACAGTACCGGCTTCTATTTCCTTAAACTTAACTATGTTCGTAATGTGCCCATCGTGGAACGAAATACTACTACTGATAAACTCCGAAGCCCCTGCTTCTTCACCTGAAATTTGAAGGTTGATTTGCTCAAGGTTGTGCGTCACACCAATCTCTACGAGATATTCACACATAATAATTTCTCCTTCTATTTTCTTACTATTTGATATTCGAACTTTGGAACACTTTTGCTAACTCATTAATACGTTCAGGATCCCTTGCCCTTCTGACAAGACCTTGAAGACGAGCCTTTGCTTCTTGGATGTCTTGCGGTGGAGATTCATTTGGCTCTAATAATTCAAGGGCGGCTTTGGTCTTTTCTAAGTCTCCTTCCTTCAGATTGCCAATCGCTTTTGTGAGTTCTTCTTTAAGGTTTACATCCGTCTCTGTAATCGGCGAGAGCTTGGCTATCTTTATGTCTTGGTCCTGTTTGCGCTCTTTGATACTGGCATCTGTTTGAATAGCTTGAATTGCGCCGATAAATGTACCTGCGAAGTAGTAGCTGTGAAGGTCTGTTACTGCTTGTTCGAATGGGTATTCATTTATATCTTTCTGAATCCCTTTTAAAATAGGAACAAGTGCTTCTTTTCGCCGGGCATTCATTGCTGCGATTAGAGCAGGAATTGTTTTTTCAAAGTAGAAATTTTTATCTATAGTAGCTTTTGAGCCGGCTACACCGGCTGCCGCGCCGGCAAGCGCGGTCTTTGTTGCGGCACTATCAAACGAAACACCTGCTATGTTTAAACCGATACCTAAGATTTCCACAGACGAATCTAAAAATTGCTTATCTACTGTTGATTGTCTGATAAACTGAATGTAGCGTATATTCATCATCGTCAGGCGTCCCGTTATGAACTTATTTCTCGCTGCTTTTAACTGCTCGTCATCTGCGCCGGATTCTTTTTTGTCGAAATAGTAAGAAATTGAAGTGGCTTCGCCGAAATTCTCGGCTAATTGCTCAAGGTCCTTATCAGTGTCGAAAGATGGCTCTGGTGCCCCGCCGCGATAGGCGGAATTGCATCCACTTAATAGGAAGCTCACGATAAGTATAATTACTGTTTGAGTTTTCTGTTTCATAATAGTTACACCTCTTTATTTTGCTTTTAAGTTACTTTGCTTCGTGATTAGGTTTATGCACAACGATATTTATTACATACCTAACAACATTTGTCCGAATGGTCGTACTTGTCCTTCTTATTTCCTGTTTCAATTCAGGACTATCAGGGTAGAAAATCCGCTGTTTTTACTGATTCCGCATAGTGCGATTTTGCCCTATTGTTTTTTGAAAGTCAAATAAGAAATTCTTTTTTTGAGATTTTATGCTGCTTTGTTGTCTTTCATCTTACGCTTGAATCCTAAGGCCGCAGAGGATAACATAATCTGTGTCCAACATTTGTTGAAAAAAATGTGTAAGAAAGATTTGTGATTTATGGCAATAGTAACTTTACGTGACATCCATGTGGCTTTCGGGCCGGAAGTCGTCCTGGATAAATTGAATCTTCGGCTTCATCCGAATGAGAAAGTGGGCATGGTCGGCGCCAACGGCTCAGGTAAGAGCACTATCCTGAAGCTAATTGTTGGCCAGGTCAAACCCGATATGGGAAAGATAATCAGGAAGAAAGGCCTTCGTATCGGATATTTACAGCAAGAGGCGACATTCAGCGGTGATTATACTGTTTTGGAGGAAATGCACGCCGGCGTGGAAAATCTGCTCAAATTACAGCAGGAGATTCAGACCGTTTCACATGAGATGGAAAACCTGACCGGTTCGGAATTGCAATCAGGGATGAAGCGATACGACCGCCTCTGTCACGATTTTGAAATTGCCGGCGGGTATGAGTATGAAACCCGCATAAATATAACTCTGGCGGGCCTGGGCTTTGAACCCGAGCTGCATAACGCCAAAACATCAGCGCTCAGCGGCGGCCAGTTGTCACGATTGGGTCTGGCGCAGGTGCTGATGTTAGATACGGATATGCTGCTTCTTGATGAGCCGACTAATCATCTTGACCTTCAGGCAACCGAGTGGCTGGAAAAATTTCTGGCTGGCTACCGCGGTACCGCCGTCATAATTAGTCACGACCGGAGCTTACTGGACAAAGTGGCCTGTAAGATCATTGAGGTGAAAGACCACAACGCCCGCGTATGGAGCGGCAATTATAGCAACTACGTACAAACAAAAGAAACCGTGCAATTACAGCAGCAGCGGGAGCACGTTAAGCGCACCGAAATGGTCAAGCGCACATTGGACTTCATCGCACGCAACAAAGACCAGGAAGGTATGCGAAAAACAGCTCGCGGCCGAAAGACTATCCTGAAGCGGTTACTCAAAGAAAACCCGGATTTTCTCGATAAGCCCTCCGAACAAAAAACTATCGGTTTTTCATTCGGCAAAGTTGAACGCACAAGCGATCTTGTCTTACGCTGCGAAGGATTGAGCAAATCATTTGACGATATTTTATTGTTCGAGGGACTGACCTTTGATGTACTCGGCGGTCAGCGCATTGGTATCACCGGCCCTAATGGTACCGGCAAAAGCACTCTTTTGAAATTGGCTCTCGGACAGCTTGAGCCATCCACGGGAAATATCCGTATGGGCAAAAGTCTCAGGGTTGGTTATCTTGACCAGTACGGTGACGTTCTGGATTCGTCTAAAAGTGTTTTGGACGAGGCTTCGAGTGCAAATCCCGCGCTGTCATCGGAAAAAGTGCGCAACCGGCTGGGCGCTTTTCTTTTTTCCGGCGACGATGTATTCAAGCTGTGCAGCGATTTAAGCGGAGGCCAAAGAAATCGTCTGATGCTTTGCAAATTGGTTTTAGCCGAGTCTGATGTATTGGTTATGGACGAGCCTACCAATCATCTGGACATTGCCAGCCGGGAAATGCTGGAAGCAGCGCTGGACGGCTATACCGGCACAATCATTGTAGTAAGTCATGACCGCTACTTTCTGGACCGTATAGCGGACAAGCTGATAGTGGTTGGTATGGATAATTTGGGATGTCGCTGCCTTGGCAAAACAGAGTTCATTGGTGTCAAGCCGGTATATTCTTATTACGCATCTTTGATTCGCGAACGCCTGGAAGCCCGGCAGCAGAAGATGAAATCACGTGTCGCAGGTTCCAGAAAGCGCCGGCCGGCAAGTGCCGCAAATAAGCCGCGTACCAGAACACCCGAAGAGCTAAAACGGTTTAATAAATACTCCGTTGAACAGATAGAAGAGATGATAATTGAGCTTGAGCGGGAGCTGGACGATATGAAAGAGCGTTTCGGTGATCCGGAAATCTATAAGAATCCCGGCCGTTTCGCACAGTTGCAGAAAAGCTTCGATGAAAAAACCAAAGAGTTAGACTTGTTGTACAAAGCGTATGAGCGCCGCGCAGGTTAAATAGTCAATTAAAAAGGGCCCATACCGAATTGGTATAGGCCCCGAGATAGTTAAAACGATTTCCGTTTTAATTCAGTTCTTCCTCAATAATCGAAGACGTTGAATTCCTCTACACCGGCAAGGTAAAGAACCTCAGCCAGCGATAAAGCCTTGTTGTGTATCCGGATATCGTCAAGTGCTCCTTTGAAGTACCTGTCTCCGCCGGTGCCACCGTCGTTGGACCTGGCTCCGATATACGTCCTGTACCCGGATGGGCATACTGATGAGCCGGCTGCTATTTTACCTGCCACATCTAACGCACCATCCAGATAGATGAGCTTCTCACCGTTTTCGGAGTCGAAAATCATGATAATCTGATGCCATTCGTTCAGTGGTATAGATGAAGCGGTCGGCATCCTGTATTTGACACCATCCATATCACTGGTTACACCCATTGTTGTAAAGGACAGCGTGTCGCTTTTGGCGTACTGATGCACACTCCAGCCCTGGCTGTTCAGAGCTTTGTTACCTATTATGGAATTACCCATGAATCTCGAACGGGCTCCAATTTTTGCCCACATCGATATACTGAAGCTGCCCGGCAGATCGAACGCGGAATCATTGCCTACGCATACGCGCTGGTTGACGCCGTCGAAGCTTATTGCCATGCCTTCCGGCCCTTCGACATAATCCCCGTCGATAAATAGTTTTGCCGAGCCGTTGCAAATGATACCGTCGAGCCCGTTGCCGGAGCTGTCTTTGGCGTTGCCCTCCATTTCGTAATACGCGACAAGACCATCTGCGTCGGGGTCTTCCGTCACCCGGTCACCGAGGAGGTAGCGAATCTCGCCAGGGGTTATGGCACGGTTGAATATCATTACATCGTCAATCAGACCGTCCCAGTAACGTCCTGGTGCTTCCGGATTGTCACCAATAAACATATTTGTGGCAGCGGTGCCGATGGGCACGGTAGTTGGGTTGGTTCCGTCAAGCATACCGTCCACGTAAACGTTGATGTTCCTGCCGTCAAACCTTCCGATGACATTGTGCCATTCGCCGAGTTCATATGAAGTTTCTCCGTCGATTGAAGCGGTATCGGGAGCGTTCCAGATAGTAATGCCAAAGTGGAACCTTGGGTCCTCGTTCACGTTACCAAGCCTCCAGGCGTTTTCACCTTTGGCGACCGCGGCTTGCCACGCAGTGTTAATCGACCTGAGATTTAACCAGGCGGACACTGTAATTTGGTCGGTCATGTCGAATGAAACATCGTTGGAGCAGTCGATATAGTCATCCACACCGTCTGCATCTAATGCCATTCCAATTATACCTTCGGCAAAGTTAGGTTCGCCCATAAGAATACCGTCGAGTCCGTTGCCGGAACTGTCGGCACCATCGTTCTCCAGTTCATAGTGGGCCACCAGGCCATCAACGCTGGGATCAGATGGGTTGTGGGATATCATATACTTGACCGCATTGAGGAACATCTTTTCGCCCTCGGCCGACAGGTTTAATGAGCCGTAATGCAGATTGTCATTGTCTTCCTGGTTACCGGCGCAGAAAAGCATACGTTTGGCCAGAGGTGCCTGTTCTGTGCCCTCATAGAAGTTAACTCCGGTATCCCACTCAGCAATCAGCATATTCCCGTTATCCGGCCTTGTTGCAATCATATTTCCGTTTCCGGCATCGTTTACATCCGCTAAGAAGCCTGCAAAGCCTGAACCGGCTTCCGGATCGAACCATACGACCTGACCGTTTGGATCGAGTTCCACACCATCGAATACGGGGTGTTCGGTATCCACAGCCTGCAGGTCATAGTATTCTTCTCTGGCGTTGATGCTTGTACTGTCCACCCATTGCCAGCGGCTGCTGCGGGCGATATAGTTGCTTAACAAGATGACCGGTGTTCCGATTGTGTTCCAGATATCCGGTTGGTTATGACCGCCGGAGCTTGCATCCCGGCTTATAATTACCAAATCAGCTCTGTTAAGTTCCTGGATCAGCTCAACGCTGAGTTCGTCCCGCCAGGGGCCTGTTCCCGGTTCAACCTTCGGATATTCAACGTCATAATCCTCGGGCTGAGACATCAGCAGGTCGACCCAACCCTGGTCGTCCGGATCGCCGCCGGGATTAAGTAAATCATGGGCATCGCTGACCCAGATGATTTTCGGGCCGGTATGTATAAGTTCGGCACCGAGAAGCTGCACATTGTCGATGTAGTAATTTCCTGCAGTGGTAACATTGCCCATATTTGTGGAGAAAATCACCTGCATCCAGGTAGCGCCGGTTGCATCATAGTCTGATACGTCCCAGGTAAGGGTTCTCGTGTTGTCGCCCCAGTTGTTGGGATCCCAGCTGCCGGGCCAGTCCGGATTGACTGCATCAGTGGGTATGTACTGTTGCCAGCCGGAGGCGCCATCGCTGTTAATGGCTAAATCCTTGAAGTTGACCCATATGCCGCTTTCCGGTTCCCATTCTGATGCAACCCATGAAATGTCGGCGGTGATGGTATGGCAGTTCTCTAAGTCCACAAGACCGTTCCACATTGCTGCCCAGCTAAAAGCATTTGCTGGTGCGGTCAGAGCCATACTCTGGCTGCCTGACGTGGCTCCGATGTCGCTTATATCTATGGTTGATGTCCCTTCCCACGTCAGCGTCCAGTCACCGAGACCGTCTTCGAAGTCACCGATTAAAAGATCAGCATTGCTTGTGCATGTGAAGGTTAGCACCAAAGCGGAAATTAAATAAATTAACCTCCTACACATAATAATCCTCCTTACTTCAAAAAATTCTCGAATTAATTATGTCTTGGCTACACACCAAAACACTCTTTTTTTGTTTTCAAAAGGCATTAGATCTCACATAAAAGCTCGAACGCAAAGTAACAAATCTGAAATGCGAAACTTTTTTAAAATTCGCATGACGACTGTTCAAAACGTTCTATTTCTTGTTTGAAGATGTTTCGTATTTCAAATTTAACACAATGGCCTTCGATTGTGGCAAACTGTTAAACAACTGCCACAATTAATGCCCGTTTCAAACAATTCCTAAAAACAACCAATAAAACTTTTCGCACTCACTATATCTGCCCAGGATAAGCGTTGGCGACTTGCCTTAACCTCCTTCCCTTAAAAAGCAAAACTTTTGGTTTAACTGTAATATGAGAAACATTAATCGTGAAGCAGGCGATAGTTATGTAGAGCTGCACGCTTCACGTAGTGCTTTTGAATCCTCATCTTGTCGAAAAATGAAACATTTCTACGCATCAAATTATGGGGATCATCACACACCTTCCTGCACTTACACAATCCTCTTAATTATTTTAATACCATATTAACCACTTATTTGTCAAGGTTTTTTTGCTGCTTTTAAGTGTAAAAAACTCGTAATTTACTGAATAATGCGATTATAACCCTACGTCTTAACAGTTTTTATTGGAAAATTTGTTTCTGGAACGTGGATTTTCCATGTTGGGGTGTTCTTGATGGAACAAATTACTAAGGGCGGATTCCGATGTGGGCTTGGAGCTCGCCAATCATCATTAGGCCGGATTCTGATTCTTATAGAATGCAGCCGGGTCGGAATATTCGGCTTTTATAGATAAACATACTCACTATCACGCTCTTAGCGCTATTGGTTTGTCTTTTACAGGTCTGTTGAATAGTATGAAAGTTTAGTTGCTTTTGATGCGCTGTTATTCTTGATAGAAGATGCCAAGAACAGCCGCCAGCTTTCGAAACTGTTCAGGTGGCCGTTCAGCAGGTACAGACTTTCTCCGGGATTTTAGGCTCTTTTGATATTACTCGGGACGTAATGTGAGTATAATTAATAACCTTTGTTAGCCGCCCTGTTAAAAATTAAAGATATGTGGTTTACAAACCTTGCATTCCTCTTCTTTTTGTTCACCACTTGAAGCTTGAGTTGTTCTCCCCCTCTTATAGAATCCATTGCAGGGTATATTCAGATTCCTGCCGTCGGTGAGCTTAACAGAAACCAAATCTGAAAACACGGATGCCCGTCCTGAAGTTTCCGGCGCGCGTATGTTAAGTTTGAGTTCATAGCCGCTGGTGGTTTTTTCGTAACCTGATACTGTTGCGATGCCCTTACGTGAGGTTGCCGATACGAGTCCGAAATCTTCATTATAATTATTGAGTATCTGGATGGACTTGGTAACTGTCTGAGTCGGCCTGATGTTTCGGACTACAACCGATGGTGGGCTGGACCTGAATCTGGCTAAAGTATTAAGGCCTAAACTAACTTTTCTACATTGTGGATGTGTTGTGTCGATCTCGATACGCCCGTTCAAAACTTGTTCCAGTCTGTTCAAATCTACTACCGGCTGAAGAACGAAACGTGTTGCTTTCATTGAGGGATTGAAGTTCGCAGTTATGCAGTTACCGGTCGATTTGAAAGACCGTATTGAAAAAGGCTGGTTGTCTATGCTCGAAATAGTGATTTGCGGACAGCCGGCGTTTTGATGATTCAGAGTAAGGTTCAGATTGCTCGGCTCAGTTTTTATCTTCGATACGACTCTTGCTTGTAAGGCTAATGCAATATTTGGATTTTGTCTGTCGTTGCTTCGTACGATTAATTGTTTGGTAGTATTACCGTATTCTGACTCGGTATAATATCTTACTTTTATCGTGCCGCTTTCACCCGGCGCGTATTGTTTTTTTTCTAACAGGAATGGAGTACAGCCGCAGGTTTTTTCGACCTCGCTTATGTACAGAGTGCTGTTCCCTGCATTCCTGAACTTGAACTCGCAGAGATGATCTGTTCCCGGACCGACCTCGCCGAAATTGTGCGTTAGTTTTTCGAATACAATTCTTGGTTCCATTATCTGCATACGCTGTGTGTTCTGAGGAGCCATTCTCGGCTGAGACTGTTGCTGTGTGGGCCAGTGTTGCTGAGAGAACCAGTCGGGACTTATCTCATGTTGTGTCATAGTTTGTTCTTCGCAGCCGGCCTGCAACAGTAAAATACAACTTAAGATTAGAACAGTTAAAGTAACCCGGTTAAGTTTCATATCTTCGATTCCTAAATAACCTTGTGATTAGACTTTCAGCTAATTTACAGAAAGCTCTTCCTTAAGCTGATATCACCTTTGAAAACGGCGATTAAGATGACCTCCTCGTAAGTCCCCTAAGACTTTATTATCTCTAATATTATACCTGATTAGGCCTTAAAAGTCAACCTTGTTTTGTTGGGTTTTTACCCCTTTTTCTGTGCTGAAATTGCCGCAATATTCGTGCTCCGTGGCCTATAATAAATTGCCTCATTTGTGTTAATACCTTTAATTGGAAAGGAATAGGAAGTGGCCCTGAAACGGCCCTATAAAATTGGCTCTGAAGTCAAATATTTTTAGCGGTTTATTCTTGACGAGCGGGTTTTTAATTGATAATTGATTATCAGGATTTAATTAATTTTAAGGTTGAAAGGAGGCCGTTATGGCAAGGATAGCTTACACCGCAGTTCTCATAGCCTTGTTGAACATATTGGTTGGCTGTCAGTCTGCTAACAGTGGCACAAGTCGCCTTGTACCGGAACGTTCGAAATTATACGGTTCTACCACCGAAGTCAGGATTACCAGGGCCGGAGAAGCCGATATTGTCGAGCAGCTGGCAATCAATCGCGAGGCGTATCGGCTTGCACTTGATTCACTGG
>JASFMF010000029.1:0-9375 GCA_050117705.1 Phycisphaerales bacterium | reverse complement strand
AAACGAGCCCAGGATACCGAGTATGACTAATACGAGGCCCTGACCGACATCGGCGAACATCAGCCCGAACATGGAAAGATATAAAGGCATGACAAAGGGAGTCGGGTCGATGGTGCCATATTCGGGAACGCCGAAATTGCTGACCAGCATCTCGAATGGCGCGAGCATTTTCGGATTGTTAAACTGCACGGGAACTTCGTTTTCAATGGTCTCTTTACTTCCCGGCTGGTGCCATTCCAGATAACAGCGGCCTTCGCAGGACTTTTGAATTTGTTTCATCAGCTTGTCTTTTTTCGATAAGGGCAGCCAGCCGGTGAAAATAACGGTCCGTGAAGAGGATTTGTAGTTTGTCTGAATTTTATAAAAAAGCTCAGTGATCCTCAGATTGACCCATGTCTGCCTGAGATGTTCCTCTTGCTTTTTGACGAGGTTATTGACTGTTGTTTCAAGTTTTTTCTGTTCGTCTGTTAGTGCTTCAAGCTTGACGTTGAGCTCCTTGAAGACATCTTCTTTCACGGACTTTAGCTCTTCCGGCAATTCGATTTTCATCCAGCCGGCATTGTGAAGGACGTTATTAATCTGTTCGGCGCCCCTTTTCATTGAAATCAGAAGATAATGGGTCATATTATCTTCCTGCCCAAGTGCTACATTCAGCGAAGGGAAATCTCTCAGTCCGGTCTCAAGTTTTTTTACATTCGATGTGGGGATTCTTCCGGTCTGGATGTTAAGAAAGGAGTGTTGTGTTTTGAGCGGGAGGTCGGACAAGCCTATGCCGTAAAGCTTAACCTGGCGGCTGATGTCCTCAAGCTTTAGTATCTCCTGCTGGATCGCACGCTGCCGCTCTCTTATACTATCCCGTTCCCCGTCTATCTGGTCAAGGAGCTTTTTCTCCTGTTCCATATTGACGGGCGCACGGTTGTTCAGGTCGGCTTCGGCCGGGGCGGTGGGAATGGTACCGCTGGTGTGCAGAAGTCCTTCAATCCGTTCCCTTAAATCCGTGATTTCCTTCGTAGAGATTTGAGGATTGACTTCTGAGAGGTTACCCAGGCTTTGGCTGTCGATTTCCGTTGTATTGATGAATTGTATCACCCCTTCGCGCAGAAGCATTTCAGTGACACGCTGAGAATCCTTTCCCAGCACGACTGCAAAAAGCTGTATCATCTCGGTGGTAAACATCATATCATACTTTCAATCCGTTGTTGTGGTATATCATACTCTTTGGCGTTCAGGATTGTCCTGATTTTTTTCAGCTCGTTCCTTTTCAGTATGAAATAAGAAAAGATAATCCCTATCGTAAAAGGATATCCTGAAAGGATGCGTTGTATTTCCTGTTTCATTATTTCTTCCAGCATCCGATGGACAAGGAGCAGTCTGGAGGTGCTGTCCGAGGTCTGAGAAGACAGGAGGGTGGATAATCCCGGATATCTGCCTTTAACAAAGTTCTGCATTACCGACGTTACGTTTTGTGCGCTATATAATTCGCCGATGATTGCCTTGTTGAGGTTAAAACCGCCGGGCACCATCATGGGCAGGACGGCTTCCAGAGGCAGGTCGTAAAAATTTTTCAGCCGGATGAGCCAGTCTATATTCTGCAGGTCGATTTCCACCCCTACCAGTCTGACGGCGATATGCCGGTCCGTCCTGTCCAGTTTCTTAATGACGGACAGAAGGTTCTCGTAATAAAAATGGTCAAAGGCGACTTCCATACGAAACAGAGAACCCTGTGATTCAACAGTGTGGTAGTATTTTTTGATGATTGAATTATATGGAGTTCCTAAACATACGCCTGCGATTTCATCAAAGTTTTCCGCATTAATAATGATATCGATAGGTATTTCATGGATTATAGGTTCGTACAGGATGTAGTGTACGTTGGGGTCGGCCAGGTTGCCTTCGGTTTTCCTGTCAAAATAAATTCTGATAGCGTTTTTGAGGTTGTCGATTTCGAACTGATATAGTAATGCATCGACGAACGCGATGGAGTTTTTATGGACATACTGTCTGATGCTCGTGTAAAGCTCAATTTCCTGTTTGAGCAGCTCAAGCTCGGCCTTTTTCAGGTCGCCGGTTGAGGAATATATTTCCTGAAGGCCGGCAAAAGATGTTTCCCGCAAGACGGCCAGCGCTGCATCAAGTGACGAAGCTTTTATCAGCCGGTCGAATATCTCGTCGGAAAGGATTTTGCTGATCCGGCCTCGCAGCTTCGCATTGATAAATGAATACTTTGATAGCGCGCTTGATTTCACTTTTGGACCGTGTCACTTTCTGTGGTCAGTATAATATTGCATATATTGTCGATTAGATTTTCTATTTTGTCCTTATTGCTAAGTATAGATTCTTTTTCGCGGTCGGCCTGTTTTAACTCTTCTTCCTTGATAGATTCCGCTTCTTTTTTGGCGTTCTCGATAGTAGTTTGTATTATTTCCCGTGCCTTCTGTTGTGCGTCGGTTATTTTCTCGGAGTTTTCTTTTTCTACAGATTGTCTTATTTCAGAGGCTTTATTACGGGCCTGCTTGAGAATTTCGCTGACCTTCTTCTCGGCTTCGAATACTTCTTCAATTATGTGCTTCATGTAACCATGTCCCGAACAGTATAAAAATGATACTACTTAACTATTTATTTCACGAACTCGTACAATAACACAGCACTATCTCCTAAAACAATCTTTTATTTTAAACCACAGGGTAGGTAGTACAACCTGCTATGTAAGGGGGTGATTATAAACTATCCGCCGACAATTAACAATATAGTAAATTTTTATGGCCTTAAACACCTAAAAATTCAGATTTCGAACTTTGTCTGTCTATTATCGTGGATGGTTTCATCTTTGAATTAACATGTTGCGATTTTTGTATCTACGAATGCTCTTTATCTATTTAATTCCGGACAGGTCACAAAGTAGTGCGTTTGTTGCTTGTTGAAAAGATAAGGAGTTTCGATGTATTTTTACTTTTTGAACGGGGCATGTGAGGCAATATTTAGTATTGCTCCGAATGAATTGAGAAGATTTCTTTAATTTCCTTATCAACAATTGCTGTTTACCAAACGCCTTATATTAGTAATACCCGAATTGCGAGATTTCTGTAAGTTTTACGGATGTGCTTCTAAATAGGACTTTAGAGATATGAAGCCGCGATGCAAAGATGCGACCGCTAATTTAGTTTTTCTATCCATCCAGTGTCTTCAAGAACCTTCAATTTCTCCATAACTTGCGAGGAAGTGCGAATATCGCGAGTTAGGAGTGTTATATGAGACGCCATGCAGCGCTGGCAGTGTTATGAATAGGGGGGGCGTACTGGCCCCCTAAAAGGGTGAGACAACAATTGTTTTAGTGATGTTATTGCGACGGATAAGCACTAAAGTGACATGAAAAGCGAAAACGATATCATAAAATCTGAGCTCCACAAGGAGTGCAAGTCTGCAACGGAATCGCTGAGAAGAGAGTTTGGCCTGAGTCGGATTTTGGAAAAGAGTAAAGCCGTACAGGTTTTCTGTGAGAAGATAGCTTCGTGTGGGATTAATGTTCTAATTTTTCCGGCGAAAGCGGTGCCGGAAAAGAACTGGTGGCACGAGCTATCCATTACCTGGGTGATAGGGCGGGAAAGCCTTTTATTCCTATCAACTGCGGTGCTATACCGGAGAGCCTTTTTGAAAATGAGCTGTTCGGCCATCAGGGCGCCTTTACGGATGCGGGCTTCTCGCAGAGCGGTCTTGTGAAACAGGCCGATGGGGGGGACTCTCTTTCTGAATGAAATTGCTGCGATTAGCGAATTCAGGTAAAACCGTTGCGGCTGTTGCAGGACAGCAAGTATAAGCGGATCGGCAACCCCAGGTCTCATAAAGCAAACATAAGAATAATAGCAGCCGCTAACGGGAACCTTAGACGTCTCGTAAAGGAGGGTAACTTGTACTACAAGATGAATGTCGTTTCACTCTATATACCACCATTAAGAAAAAAGAGGGAAGACATCCTGATACCGGTCGGAAGAAGGTAGTGACATTGTTGTAATACACGAGGCGCTTTGTAGAGCCAATTTCAATCCCAGAGGCGGACTCCAGAAGCGGAATTATTAAAATTGCGAAATAATTGCGATATCTGCTTTACGTCCTCGTATAGCTGTTTGGATTTGAGCGACTTTAAGTTTATCCGTCCCTATTGTCTTCGCCGACTCATTCTATGGGCGTGTTAACGGCTTTGGAAAAATATCGCCCGTCATACACAATCATTTACAAGGGACCAAAACATTAGCATGTTAAAGTCGAATTCTGAAAAATCTGACAAAAGATAAAAATTTAGTTCGGGTGTTGTAGAAAAATAAATAATTTTTTTAACTTTTTGTCTTAAATTTTTTCTATACATTTGCCCCCAATTCCCTGAAGACCGGCTTTTAATCGCTGGTTATATACAATTTGTTATTGGACCATGTTTATGTTGGTCTGAGTTTAGGGAAATTCCGTGCGCCCTATCGGTGTTTCGCTTCATCAGAAGGACCGAGAATTGTGCTTCAATTTGCTGATAGTGAAGGGCCTGGATTATATCTGAATATTTGTCGGCGTAACAGGCGTTTTTTTGTTGTTATTATGGGAACTTAGAAGCTGAAATCCTACGTTAATTCAGTCCTATGTTTTTCGACCATTTGCCTGGTTATATCAAGGCCTTTTCGTTGGGCAGAGTGATAGCTGCGAAGCGTGAAATAATATAGGAAATATGGGCCAATTAGGCGACTTTGCCCTTGACATTTGGCATGCCAAAATGATATAATGTTGAAGTATTTTTTGCTACGCCATTTCCCTTGATAAGCGAGGGTATTAATATTAATAATTGCGTTTTTTTAGAACTTGGGGATTTTCCTCTGGCTAACAGAGGGTATTTATGATAGCATTTTACCGCGGTTCTAATCAGGAACCGAGTCATCAGGTAAATGTAATATATGTTTAAGGAGACCAAGCAATGAACAATGTGACAAGAATGGTTTGTCTAACTCTTGCTTTTGCTTTTCTTTTAGCGTGCGTGGGTTGCGATGCGCAGAATGCTAAACAACCTTCCCGGCCCACAGACGCAAAGACCAAAGCCCAGTTGAGACGAGACGAGAAAATCCGA
This sequence comes from Phycisphaerales bacterium, assembly GCA_050117705.1. Classification (GTDB taxonomy): domain Bacteria; phylum Planctomycetota; class Phycisphaerae; order Sedimentisphaerales; family Anaerobacaceae; genus NIOZ-UU13. Next base: position 4,274 of record JASFMF010000029.1, on the reverse strand, counting down.
AAGGACGCCGCCGCTAAAGCAAAACGAGAGGCGGCCGCTAAAGCGAAACGCGAAGCTTCTGAGAAAGCTAAACGAGAAGCTGCCGCTAAGGCTCATGCCAGGCGCTTAAAGAAAGCGCGGGATGCTGAACAGCTTAAAGCCAAGCGGGAAGCAGCTGCTAAAGCTAAACGTGAAGCTGCGGCAAAAGCTAAAGCAAAACGCGATGAAGAGGCAAAACTGTTAAAGTTGAATGAAGAGGCTCAGAAACAAGCCAATGTTGAAATGGCCAAAGCGGCTAGTGAAAAGAAAGTCAGGCTTGCTGAATTGGAGGCAAGAGCTAAGAAGCAAGATGAGAAGCTCATGGCTGAGCTCAAGGTTGAGCAAACTAAACTTAAACGTCAACTCGAACAGAATAAAGCTAAGTTGAAAGCTCAGTACGAAACTGCAAAAGCCCAGGCCAAGAAAAACAAAGCAAAGCTGGATGCTGAGTACAAGATGTATCAGCAGGCAACTGCAAAGCTTGAGGCGGCGCATAAGATGGCACTGGCGGGGCTCGAGAAAAAGGCTGATAGTCAAGCCAAGCAAATCAAAAGAGACAAGAGCATGGTTAAAGCAGAGCTTGCGAAATCAGAGAAAACTTCTCAAATGAAAGCTGAGCGGGCAAGTCTCAAACGTAAACTCGACCAGGACAAAGCAAGGTTAAAAGCCGAATATGAAAGGGCCGTAGCAGCAGCCAAGAAAGATAAAACAAAAACGGATGCTGATAAAAAGGCTTATCAACAAAAAATTGCTAAGATCGAGTTAGATTACAAGGAAGCTCTCGCAAAACTAAAAATAAAGGCGAATACCCAGGCCGCACAAATCAAACAGGCCAAGCGTCAGAATACAATGGAACTAACAAGGCTGAATAATGCTGCTAAGAAGCAGGCGGCCGGAATTAAGTCTGAGAAGGCGAGTCTTAAACGCGGGTATGACCAGAATAAAACAAAGTTGGCAGCCGAATATAAACAGGCCAAGGTAAAAGCCAAGAAAGACAAAGCGAAGCTGAAAGCTGAGGAAGGTATATATAAGCAGAAAGTTGCTCAGCTTGATGCAGAGTATAAAAAGGCCCTTAAACAGTTACAGGCAAAAGCTGATGCCCAGGCTTCGAAAAACGCCCAGGCAAAGCGAGAAAATAAAGCCAAGCTTGCCGAGTTGAATGCCAACTCTAAACAACAGGCCAAAGAGATTAAGGCTGAAGAAGCAAAGCTTAAAGACCAGCTCAAACAGGATAAAAAGGTTGCTAAGTTATATGGTATCGAAAAACTCGCTTATGACTACCAGGAGAGTATCAGCCGGCTTGAGGCAGAATATAAGGAATCGCTTGGAAAAATCGGAGATAAGGAAAAAGCCCGGGCTGAGATGATTGCCAAGGCCAGGAAAGATAGTGAAGCCAAGCTGAAGGAGCTGGATGCCAAGGCTAAAGAGCAAGCCAAAGAGGTAAAGGCCGAGAAGGCAAAACTCGAGCTCAAGCTCAAGCAGGACAAGAAGGAAGAAGAGAAAAAATACGGATTGTCCAAACTGGCTGCTGAATATATGAAGGACCTCACCGTGCTCGAAGATGGGTATTTGGCTGAACTTGCAAAGGCCACTGAGAAATCAGATGCCCAAAAAACCGAGTACGCCGCACAGAAAAAACAAATCGAGGAGGATTACGAAAAGGAAATAGCCAAGATAAATGTCGGGCTAAGACTGAAACAACAGGCAGCACGAATTGCGAAGATGAAACTGCCTGAAGATAATACGCCGCGTATGAATGTGAAAGAGTTACGCATAAGCGGTAATACCCTGGTATCAACCTCAGAATTATTGAAGGACATACCTTTAATTTATAATGCTTCGGATAAACCAATGGAGGAGGCGGAGAGTGCTGCACTTTATGACCTTCGTGTGCTGCAGCAGATAATTGTGGAGCCTGGTGAGACTCGTGAAGTTTCAATGAGGACTATTCAGGGCTTTACCCAGTATCTTCTCTCGGCTTATCAGGCAGAGAATCAGGCCGGTATATATGTTTATGTTCCCGCCGATGCAATAACACCGGACAGGCAATTAAAAGACGAAATTTTGCCTGTGAACATATTGGAAGCATCAGTCAGCTCATCGGCGACAGCTTATTTCAATCCTGAGAACGAGAAAGTTGAAGAAGGCTATCTCAGCAGCTCTGCAATCGAAGAATGGTCGCCGGCAAAAATAGGAGAGACTCCGGACCAGAAAGAGCTGGACGATTTTGTCAATCTGTTAAATAAGAATCCGGACAGATACGTTTCTGCCGTCGTTTCGCGAGGAACCGAGCCGAATTCTCTTGCTGTCGGATACAATATATATGAGGCCAACCCCTGGCATTGGTTTATGCAGGTGGATAACTCAGGTACCAAAGGCAGGCAATGGCATCCGAGAATTGGTGTCATTAATACTAATCTGTTAGGTTTCGATGATACGTTTACTGCAATGTACCAGGCTCCATGGGATAAAACTCTGACAGATAATTACGCATTATATAGCAGTTATGATTTTCCATTGTTAGGACCGGGACTGCGCCTTAACGTTTATGGCGGCTACAGTGAATTTGATATAAATCCGTCAGCCGGTTTATTCAACTTCCTCGGAAAAGGCTCGTTCTTCGGCGGAATACTGCGTTATAACCTTTACCAGGAAGACGGTTGGTTCTTCGATGTTAAAGGTTCTATGGAGCAAACAATAAGTAAGGTTACCCCGACGTTGTTCCCGACCTTCCTGGGTTCCCAGGTAAGGTTCTGGTTATGGGGAGTCGGTGCTGATTTGTATCGCACTGACGATATGTCGCAGACCTCTCTGTCATTTGACCGTTATTCGAGCTTGTGCGGCGGATCCGACAGAAACGACTTTAGCTTGGCACGAACAAATTCCGATACGGACTTTACCTTTTACACTGCTTCGGCCTCTCACAGCCAGTTCCTGGATACGAACAGGATTGGACGTCTTACCGGTACTTTCAGCTGGACGGGCGCCGAAGACAGACTGGTTCCTGCAAAAATGACCTCGTTTGGCGGAATGTATACTGTCAGAGGCTATGATGAGTACGAACTTGTTGCCGATGGTGGCATAATGGCATCCGCTCAATATGAATTTGACCTTGTAAAATACGATGAGGTTCAGAGCGCCGGAAAATCCGAGGCTGAAAAAGAAGAACAAAGGGAGCGAGGCGACCTGTATCTAAAGAAGCTTGCCCCGCTGGTCTTCTTCGACTATGGAAGAACAAAGATTACGAAGCCTATTGCAACAGACAGAAGACACGAAGAGATCTTCTCAATAGGCGGTGGAGCACTTCTTGAGCTCGGGGATAATTTTAGTGGCGCTGTATATTACGGTTATCCGCTCGAGCCAACTAATAATACCCGAACAGGTAAAGGCCGGGTGAACGTTAGCTTTATGATAAGGTGGTAAACAATGAAACTTACCCGACGGCGTAGTCGGTAAAGGGATATAAAATTGGTTATGGATATGAAACTAAAAAGGGGGTTTTAATGAGGAAAAGTACGATGGAAAAGCTACGAAGAATTTCAAAAACTTATTATTTGAGACAAATTGTGGCCTGCCTGCTGGTGTACTGTATATTTCTGGGAGTACCGGCGCAGGTGGCGCTGGCCACACCAGCCAATCCTGATGTTGTGGCGGGTTCGGCCGGGGTCAATCAGAGTGGCAACACCACCACTGTGAACATGATTTCCGCCAACGCTGTGATTAACTGGGACAGCTTGAACACAAGCGCAAGCGAAGTGCTGGAATTCCTAAAGGCCAGTGGAAATTTCGCAGTGCTGAACCGAGTGATGCAGGGCGGGGCGACCCAGTTTGACGGCTCTCTCTTCGGTAATCAGGGTCATATTATTATTGTTAATCCAAGCGGAATAGTATTCGGCCCGACCGCACTCGTTCAGGCACACCAATTCACAGCATCTGCGCTGGATGTATCAAACACCGACTTTATGAACGGTGTTTACAGCTTCAGCGGCGATGGAATTGGAAAAGTGGCGAACTACGGTGAGATTACCGCCGACCAGGTAGCTCTTATCGGCAAAGAAGTGCTCAACGCGGGTGTTATCAGAAGCCCGGGTGGGTACGTTTTAATGGCTGCCGGTGATAAAGTGCTGCTCGGCCAGGAAGGAAGTAATGTCGTTGTTGAAATACAAGGCGTTACAGTTCCGGATGCTGCCGAAGGTATCGGCGACGTAATCAACGAAGGTACGGTCGAAGCTGCGGGCGGAAAAATAGTCCTTGCC
>JASFMF010000028.1:0-9385 GCA_050117705.1 Phycisphaerales bacterium | reverse complement strand
CCACCAATTATCATCGCTGGCCTGGCCGTCGAGGGTTCCCTGGCCTGTGATGGCGATGTTTTCCTGTTCGTAGGCGTAAATCAGTGGCGAATAGTTCATACATTCGACGCCTTCGAACCTACTGTAGACGACCGGCATGTATTTTTGGGGGTCAGTTGAGAATTTAATCAGGGCATCCTTCGAGACATGTAGGTTGACGTTGCTCTTTAGGTGAATCGGGCCGGTAAAGAATGAGCCGGCGGGAACTATGACCCGGCCGCCTCCGGCTTTGTAGGCGGCGGAGATTGCTTTTTCGAAGGCTTCGGTGCAATCTGTTTGTCCGTCCCCCGCCGCGCCGTAATCTGTTATATTGAAATCCCGGTCGGGGAACTGTGGGGGCTTAATCCTGCTTAGAATCTTGTCGACTTGCTCCCAACCGGCGAATACGTGTCCGGAGGATACGGCTAATAGTATAAAACAAAATAACGCCAGCAGGATTCTGTTTGAAGTTTTAGAATTTTCATTTTTCATCGTTATCTCCTATTTAAATTGTTTAATAATGCCGGAAACATCGTGAATTTCTTAGTTAACCAAATCTTTTGTATATTTGCAACTGGTTTCGGTATTTTAATGCAGTTTTTAGTGCGAATCGGGAGTGAATATTTCTTCGGATATGATGCCTTCGGCCACTTTTGTTACGGGGCCGGTCATTGTGATTGAGTAATCTTCCGATATGGCTATTTCGATTTTTCCGCCGGGCATGTGCACGGTTATGTTCGAATCGCATAGACCGAGGCGATGTGCTATCGCCGCTGAGGCGCTGCTGCTGCTACCGGATGCCAACGTGTATCCGGCGCCCCTTTCCCATATTTCTATCCTGATATTGGAACGGTCGAGCACTTTTATAAACTGAACATTAGTTCTGTTTGGAAAGCGCGGCTCTGTTTCGATTAAAGGGCCTAACTCTTTGGTTTCGGCCTCGGAAATCTCATCCTGTAATATTACGCAATGAGGATTTCCAATAGTGACGGCGGAGAATTTAATTGGCTTTCCCCCTATTTCCATTTCTTCGTTAATAACTTCGCGAGGCGCTCCTTCAACAGGAATTTTAGTACTGTCGAAACTGACCTGTCCCATATCGACGGTTACTTTTTTCCCGTTTTCGTATACTTTGGCTTTCACCTTTCCGCCGGCTGTCAGGATTGTAAATTCGTCCTCTTTCACATTGCCTTTGTCCCAGAGATATCTTGCAAAGATTCTCAGGCCGTTACCGCTTTTTTCCGCCTCGCTTGCATCGGGATTGAAAATTCGCAGAGCAAAGTTGGCTTTTTCCGTATCTGTCGGCCCGTAAAGGATGCCGTCTGAGCCTATGCCGTAGTTTCTGTGACAAAGCCTGCGAATCTGGTCTTTGGTCGGCTCTTTGAAGTCAGCCGGGTCTAAAACGATATAATCATTTCCCAACGCATGGTATTTATGAAATTTCATGTGTGAAAGCCTAAGATGTACCGATGATTATTTGCTTTTAGATATTGCTTTTTCGAGTAGTTCGTTTATTTCCAATATAACTGACCATTTTTTCAGATACTTGAAATTAAGTTTTTCTCCCTGAGTTGTTAATATCCCCAGAACATCATCCCATTGACGTTCCGAACAGCCGCTGTCATGATACCATTGTAATTTCAGTAATATGATATCCTCAGGCGAAACTACTGAAAAAGGTCTTTCCAGTGCGTCAGAAAGTTTTAAAGATTTTCGCCGTAAAAGTATCTGTTTTTCAAAAGCCGTGTCTTTACGGATGAATATATCAATTTTAAAAGCCGACTCCAGGTGGATAATATTAAAGCTTTTTTGTTGTCTCAAGGCCTGATACATTGCCTCTCTGCTGATATAGAATGTAGGCTTTAGTAATTCGAAGAGGTTATCTGCCTGATTATCAAACGGTTCAACGGTCAAATCAGCATCCTGAGTGAAACGAACTTTACCGTATACGGAGCTCGCCATTGAGCCGCCTATGGCATAGGCGATATCCAGTTTCTCGAGGATTTCGGCGAGGATTTCTAATATTTCCAGTTCCTGGGGATTATTCATCGGGCACTTCTCCATATGCTTCGCTGAAGAGTTTTTCGCCGAGGTGCTGTTTTGCCCAGAGACGCCATATTTTTTCCTCGCTTGCCTGAGGGTAGCGGTCTCTCAGACCCGCCATGGCCAGCATTTTGCCAGTCTGATATGCCTCAAAGATAAGTCTGACTTTGGTTGTTACAGGCATCTTCTGGTATATCTCATTTAAAATGTGCTGGGCTTCGGGGCTTGTATCTGTTTTGTTCATATTACAGATTATATAGTTTTAGGTGTTTACTTCAATGTTCGGTTAGTTCAATGAAATATATAAATGCTTTTCATATTAATCTTTAAGATTGAAATCTAATATTTCCTTTGCTTTTTCGCAGTCTTTTGCGATTTGGGCGGAGAGGTCTTTTTCTGTTTCGAATTTTTGCTGGGGGCGGATGTGTTTTATGAAATCCATAGCGAGCCATTTGTTGTAAGATTGTCCGGGGTCTTTATCTAAGGTGTGTGCTTCTATTAAAAACGGACAATCTCTGCCGAAAGTTTGTGTTCTGCCGATGCTAAAGACGGCGGGGATTTTTTGTTTGGCTCGCAAGACCTGCTCGGTGCTATCGCCAATTTCCACGCGGCCGGCATAGACACCTTCAGCTGGGATTAGCTGATTTGGTGATTCCATATTTAAGGTTGGGAAGCCCAACTGCCGGCCTTTGCCTTTACCCAGAACAATTCGGCCTATCAGGCGGTATGGCCGGCCCAAAGCAATGGCTGCATCCGACACTTCGCCATTTATTAAAAGATTGCGAATTATAGTGCTTGAGACCTTTACTGATTGTCCCGTTGAAAGTTTGACTTCTTTTGCCTGGATTATTGAGACCTCAAAGCCTTTTTGGGTACCCAACTCTTTGAGTATTTGAACGTTGCCGCTTCTTTTAGAGCCGAAGTTAAAACTCTGACCTTCTACGACTATACTCGGTTGAATATTTTCAACCAGAAATCGCTGAACAAAATCCACTGCTGAAAGATTGAGAAGCCCAGGGGTGCTTTTTGAAATGAAAAGATAATCTACTCCTATTTCTGCGAGATGCTCTTTTTTTAAATATAACGGAGTTAAAATTTTTGGAGCTTTTTCCGGAAATAAAACAGCGAGCGGGTGTGGCTCGAAAGTCATTACTGTTAGCTGTGTTTGTCCGTTCTGTGCGGCTTGTTTGGCGGCGTTTAGAATTTGCCTGTGTCCGAGGTGGACGCCGTCAAAATTACCGATGGCCAGTACGCAGCCTTTTTTTATCTGCCTGAGCTGGGATGTTTCATTTATGACTTTCATCTTCCAGTCCTTTTAATCCCAGACGGGCGGCAAGGCGGTTAAGCATGATGTATAGAGAAGGGACTACCACAAGCGTTAGGATTGTTGCGAAACCCAGGCCGAAGATGACGACAACGGCCATGTTACGCCACCACTGGGTAGATTCGCTTTTGGTGGCCCAGCTGAATGTGTGGAAGTCATAGGAGATTCCGATGGCCATAGGGATGAGGCCGAATATTGTGGTCATAGCGGTAAGAAGTACCGGGCGGAGGCGCGTTACACCGGCCTCGGCTGCGGCGGAAACAAGGTCCATCCCCCCCCGTTGCAACTGGCGCGTATATGCGAGCAGCACGATGGCGTTATTCACCACCACACCGGCCAAGCTGATAACGCCGATGCCAGTCATTATGATGCCGAAGGGTAAGCCGCAAATCAACAGGCCTCCCAGCGCGCCGATAAGGGAGAGAATAACGGTTGTCATTATTATGACCGGCACCATGAGTGAGTTAAACTGAATGACCAGAACCAGGGTGACAAGCAGCAGAGCGATGGCGAAGGCTTTTCCGAGAAAGGCGCGTGACTCGTCCTCGGTCTCTTTTTCGCCGGCGTATTGTATTTCGTTTCCGTTCGGCATCTCAATCTTGGAAAGCCTTTCCTGTACATCTTTGAGCACTTCGGAGCTTAAGCGCCCTTCGGCGTCGGCTGTAAGGGTGACTACGCGTTTTTGGTTGACGCGGTTGATAGTACCGAATCCGCCGCGGTACTCGAAGCGACCGAGTGAGCTGAGCGGTACGGCGTTGCCTGATACGTTGGGAATCCTCAGGCCGCACAGGTCGTCGATATTTATCCGCCGTTCCAGAGGCAGACGCACGGTGATATCGTACTCATCGTTGAACTTGCGGTAGGTTCCAACTTCAGTTCCAAAGACAGCCATTTTTAAGAAGTTCCCGACAACGGAAGTATTTACGCCGAGGAGCATTGCGTTGCGGCGGTCAACCATAAATGCCAATTCAGGCCGGGTAGCTTCCAGGTCGCTGCGCAGGTTGACGATGTTCGGTACGCCGGCGATGTATTGATATGCCTGACTACTAAGTTGCTCGAGTGTTTTAAAGTTCTCTCCGATAATGCGTACGGTGACAGGCGCGCCTGTCGGCGGGCCGTCCTCCTCCTTTTCGACCTTAATTTCGGCGCCGGGAATGTCGGCGATGAGCTTCCTGATTTCGGCGATTATTTCCGTAGAAGGACGCTCGCGTTCGGTGAAGTCGTAAAAGATAAGACCGATGTTGGCCAGATGCGGGCCGCCGGCACTGGCTATAAGGTCATTGCCGCCACCGGATGAAGAGCCTACGTTCGTGACCATGTGTTTAAGATATGGCTTATAAGGTTCGATACGCTGCTCGATGAGACGTATGATGCGGTCCGTCTCGTAGATGTTCGTACCCTGCGGCGTGCGCAAGTCGATGTATGCCCGCTCCGGGTCACCTTCGGGGAAAAATTCGGTTCCTTTACCAATCTTTCCGTACAGAGTGACCATGCCGAATAAAAGACAGAAAGCGAGGAATAAGGTTGTACCCGGATGTTGCAGTCCGGTTTGCTGGATGCGCCGATAGCTCCTAATAAACCAATGGTCTCTGCGGTGAGACTGCGCAGATTGACCGGCAAAGACCGAGCATATTGTCGGGCTGAATACGAGCGCGACAAAGAGCGATGAAAGCAGACCGAGGGACAGTGTAATTGGAAGATATTTCATAAAATCTCCCATTATCCCCGGCCAGAACATCATGGGCAGAAATGCACCGACTGTTGTAAAGGTTGAGGTGATTACAGGCCAGGCGACCTCACCTGCGCCGAGCTTGGCAGCTTCTAATCGACTGTATCCAAGCTGGATATGACGGTAGATATTCTCTACAATTACGATGGCATTATCCACAAGCATGCCTAAAACAAGTACCAGACTGAACAGCACAACCATGTTAAGCGTGAATCCGAGCATCTGGACGAGGAAAAAGGTGATAAGCATACTTAGGGGTATAATCATGGCTACGATAGTAGCGGAACGCCAGCCCAGGAACAGCAGTAACAAGCACGTTACGAGGATAAGCGCGGCACAAATATTATTTTCCAAATCCGCCACGATGTTACGTATATACTTTGACATATCGAATGTAATGTCAAATTTCAGTGTGCCGGGGGCCTGCTGCTGTGCCCTTTTGATGATGGCCTTGATGTGGTCGGAGAGCCGGACTACATTGGTGCCAATTCGTTTCTGGACGCTTAATGTTACGTTGTCGATTCCATCTAGACGGGAAAGACTGACGCGGTCTTTGAAGGCGGCCCGGACATTGGCGACGTCGGACAGGTAAATTGGTTTGTCGCCACGAACGGTAAGCAGCAGGTGGTCAACTTCTTCGGCGGTTACGAGCTCAGCCGGTATTCGGATGTTGAATTTTGTGCCCGGTGTTTCAAGTCCTCCAGCAGAGATATTTACGTTTTCCGATGGAATCAAGGCCATAATCTCGGGGATAGTCAGGTTGTATGAAGCGAGCCGGTCAGGGTCGAATTCCAGTCTAATTTCAGGTTCCAGCACACCCAGCACCTCCACCTTAAGCACACCGGGCACTGCCTCAAGAGTGTCCTGCAAGGTATCGGCGACCTCTTTGAACTGCATAGGTGATATGTCTCCGGATATGCTGATGAGCATGATGGGAAGCTCGGCAAAATTTATTTCACTGATGACAGGTTCCTGCGCATCAATGGGCAGCTCCCCCTGGGCTATGTCCACACGGTCGCGAACGCGCTGCAACGCTACTTCAGTCGGCACGTCGGGATTGAACTCCACGTCAATCAATGAAAGGCCTTCGGCACTGCTGGATTGAATCTCCTTGACGCCGCGGATGCCGTTTAGCTCTTTCTCGATTTTCATCGTGACAGTTGTTTCGATGTCCTCCGGCGAGACACCTTCATATACCGTGTTTACGAGTATGTGGGGGATGGGAATATCCGGAGATGCCTCGCGAGGTAATGAGAGATAGCTGTAGCCGCCCATCAGGCAAATGATGAAGCCTAAGACGGCTACTGTGGTTCGATTTTTTATGGCTGTGTCAGAGATGAGCATAGCGACTATTTGTTTTCCGATATAATGTTTACTTTCTGGTCCGGTGCAACGAAACGATTTCCATCAATAATCAGGCGGTCACCCGGTTCCAGACCGCGTGTAATCTGGACGCGGTCGCCCTTGATAATTCCAAGCTCAACTTCCCGGCGTACGGCCATGTCGGAATTGACTACGTAAACGGCCTTGTTGTTTTCCATAGGGATTACGGCCAGTAGCGGAATCATAATTGTATTGTTAAGAGTGCGGCGCATCAGGCGGGCACGTACTATCTGTCCGCTTCGAAGGAGCTGGTCTTTGTTTATTAAAGTTATTTCCGCTCGTGTTGACCGGGTTCTTGGATCGGCCAGTTTATTGATAAAGGAAATTGTTCCAGTCAGGGAGTTTGTCTGGCCTTTGATGTCCACGAAAATATCGGCCTGGCGACCAATGGTAAAAAATCCAATGTCACGTTCGGGCACCTCCACGACTACCTTGACAGTGTCTGTGTCCACGAGTTCGGCGACTGCTGTGCCTGCCTGGACGTACTCACCCTCCTCGACGAATAGTTCGTTCAGCGTTCCTTTTGTGGAAGCGAGTATGCGGGTGCGATCCAGACGGGCACGCACTTCTTCAAGGGTTGCTTTACTGATTGCCAATCTGGTGGCGGCATCGTCCAGGTCGCGTTGGGGAGTTGCGTTCTCTTTGACCAGGTTCACGATGCGGTCGTATTCTAACTTGTCACGTTTGGCCTGTGCTTCGGCCATGTCGAACTCGGGACGGACAAGGTCGGAGTTTAGCTGGATAAGCAAGTCTCCGGAGTTTACCATGCTGCCCTCTTTAAGCGGAATCTGTTCGATTCGGCCGGCTATTTCGGCGGAAACCGTGATGATTCGGTTAGGCTCGACAACGGCGGGTAAATCGAATGTATCTGCGAGCCGCGATTGTGAAACTACGTTCATAACCGTAACGTTGACAGGGATCTCTGCGGGAGGAGTTGTGTCCTGTTTTCGATTAGGTAGTTTCGAGATTATGGTCACGACTAATATCGCAACTACAATAATGATGGCTTTAGTTGCGTTTCGACGGAGCCATCCTTTTATGCTGTTTTTTTCAGTTTCAGGTGATTTTTCACTCATTTGTTATACCTGTTTAAAATAATATAAAGAACAATTCATTATATAAACTTAAGTTAAGTTTGAACATTATAGGTTTGGGGATAATGGAATGCAAGGGTAAGTATATTTAAGAAAAATCAAAAATATTTGCAACTTAGTTGCATATTCCACGTATATGTGGTAAACTGCTTTTACGGCAAAGATTTTGATAATTTTAAGGGAAATGCAGCAATGGAAGACAGGATAAAGAATATCCTAAAAGAAATAAAAGAGCATGCCCCATTTACGCTGTTTGGGGCCTTTACGGGTATTGGGTGTATGCTGCTTTTCAGGAACTTTGGGAAGGAAACGAACCTTAGATTGTTTCAGGTGTTTCATCCTACCCACGTTGTTCTTTCGGCAATGGTTACAGCGGCGTTGTTCAAGCTGTATAAGAAAAAGACATCTTTCGTTACTGTTCTTATAGTTGGTTATTTGGGTGCAATTGGAGTGGCGACTGTCAGCGATTGTGTGCTTCCTTATTTTGGCGAGAGTATTTTAGGAGTGGCGGTGCCGGTTCATAGCCATGCGGAAGAAGAAGTCGATGAACACGAGGAAGAACATGAAGAGGCGGACGTGCATGAAGATGAGCATGAGGGATTAAGGATTCATCTGGGATTTATCGAAGACTGGTATATTGTGAATCCTGCGGCTATACTTGGAGTTTTTATAGCTTATTTTCTGCCGCGAACGAAGTTTCCACACGCCGGGCATGTTCTGATAAGTACGTGGGCTTCGTCCTTTCATGTTCTGATGAATACGCAGCGCGAGCTGACACCGCTGATACTGACAGGTATGCTTGTTGTTTTGTTTATTGCGGTGTGGCTGCCCTGCTGTGTGAGTGATATTGTTTTTCCGTTGTTGTTTGTTAAATCGCGGGACGGTTTGTCGCATATTCATCACCATCATTGAAAATTACGGTGTAATTGTGAAGGTCAATAAGGATTTACAAATTCGTGATATGTTGACGTCGGCGAAGCTTTACTGCACTAAAGGCAGACTGGCTATATTAAAAGTTCTGTTCAAGGCTGACAGGCCGCTCAGCCAGGACGAGATTGCGCGGCGGCTGGGCAAAAAGCACTTCGATAAGGTTACAATCTACCGAACACTGGAAAGTTTGTTGAAGGTCGGTCTGTTGCATAGAGCTTTTATCGATAAAAGAGCGTGCCATTATGAATTAGCCCATAATTGTACCGAGAGCCAGTGCCATCCACATTTTACCTGTACGAATTGCGGCAGCACGCATTGTCTGACGAAAATATCACTACCTATGGTCAAAAGCCCTCATAAAGGCTATATTATTCACCGGCAGCAGGTGCGGTTCGAGGGGCTATGTCCGGCTTGTGCTTAAATGAGATTTGAAAAAAAGTTTTAGATTTTATATTGGAGTAAAATTGATCCGTTCGGCTCGAAAATGTGTTCTTATGCTCGCGGCTGTGTGCTTTGTTAGTATGGCTACGGGAGCGACGCTGCAACTGCACCTGCTGGGTCATGAACATCCGCATGAACATGATTCTGAGCACTGCTTAATATGTCAGCAACTTGTGGTTTCGGGTAAGTATGTTGCGGAACCGGGATTGCAACTCGATGATATTACCCGATTCGAATATTTTACAGATTTTTATTGTCATAGTTACATTACAATATTCAATCCCAAATCTTTCAGTCCCCGCCCACCTCCATCCGTTGTTTAACAATATCTTTTTGTGAACACAACTCAGCAGCTTTTCCGTCCTTGATAAGTGTTGGTAATCAACCGACCTGCGTCAAAGTTTTCGGATTGGTTGCGGGAGC
>JASFMF010000027.1:0-9489 GCA_050117705.1 Phycisphaerales bacterium | reverse complement strand
CGAAACCGAGGCGATTGTGGCCGCCGGATTTTCACGAAGCCGGGCCTTGAGATTCTTGACCAGCTCTTTACGCATCTCTTCGTTGGTCAGGCAGAGTTGAGCACGCTTATAAGTGCGCTTGCCGGCGATTTCACTGAACCATTCGGGGTGCTCTTTAAAGTATTTATCCGGCGGAATCAGACGATAAAACGTATGCACAAACCCTTCGTATATATGTTTGCCGCCGTGCTTTTCACCCAGTCGAGGCCGGTTTCCATTACACTTGTTTCGTGCCGCCCAGTCGCCGTCGAATGCATCGAACCAGAATGGCTCACGATATTCCAGCACCGGCGTATAACGAATGTCCAACCTGCTGACTTTTAGCGTTTGCTTTTTAGGTATAGTGCTTTCGGTCGAGTTCCACCATCGGCAGCCAAGTTGTTCTTCAAGAAAAGTATAAACTGCATACAGAGTGCCTCTTGGATGATCCCCCGCTAAAATGAGATTATTCCCGATTGTACGAATGATAATGCCGTCAGCACCTAATACATCGGTCGAGAAATCAGTATCAGCTAACTTCGCGGCCTTTGGCCCGACAAAAAGACAGGATTTTTCATCTGTAACTTTATGTACAATTTCGAACTTTGCACCGGTTATTTGATTAAGAAACTCAGCCAACTCACTGGCGGCGTGCCGCTCAGGTTCCGCAGCATCCTCGGCTATAACTATGGCTGCCTTGACCTTGCCGTTTTCAGCAATTGTTACGGTGCCGTCTTTGGTTGTTTGTTTACATCCAGCGACAAACAAAAAAGCAACGAGTAATATGAAAGTCCTGATTTGTTTTAATATCATTCTGGGCTTCCTAAAAGACCGAAAAGATTTAGAATAATGTCTTCTGGTTTATTATTTGCCTCACTTGCAGGGCTCACTCCGGGGGCGGGAAACTTTTTCGCAGCATCGTCCAGAACCAGCACCCAGTCATTACCTTCCTTTTCTAATCCGGGAAGGTCGAAGTTTTGTACGCCTTTGTTGTCGAAATATCCTAACAGCTCGGCTTCTCCGTTTCGCGGATTATACCACCATGCTTTAATTTTTTCCCCACTGATTTTACCTAAGGATACGTTAATGTTCCCTCCTGTATAGGCATAGATAAATGCGTAGCTTTCTCCGCGAGTGGCGATAACATAATCATATTTTTCTCCGTTTTCCCCGGCAATAAGGGATGGGTCGAAGACTCTTTCGAAAAATGGACGTGAAAGAATAAGCGCTTTAAGGTATCGCATCTGACCGCCCCCAGGCTCATCGATACCCTCATACCAATAGTTCCGAACACTATAGTCTCCTTCGCCGTATTTCGATTTATGCATTTGCATCACGGCGTTATTGCCGTATGTATGTCCGAACGCCCCAGCGAACACCGACCAATAGGCGTATCTTCTCACGTCTTTGTCCTGCCAGTAAGGCTCGTTCGGGTCATGCAGTCCCTGCGGGATATTCTCATATGAGGGCTCGCCGTCAATAGTCGGCTTCGGCGGCAGTTTAGCATAATCTTCCAGTACATATCTCCAGTTGTCCTCTCCCTTCCACGTAGTTGCATCGTCACCCGGCCTTATCTGGTCATATCTTCTGTGGCCTGACTGGAACATATTAAAGTCCAGCCACTCTTCATTGTGAAACCAGGTGGACGATTGTGTTCTTCCGAACGGATGAAAACTCATAAGGTGGTTTGGGTCTGTTTCATGTATAGCTGTTCCTAATACCTGCCATATCTTTGTGTTATTGTCTCCCTTGATGTCACCGCCGTTTATCCAGATGACATTGGATTTATTCCTGTACCGTTTTGCCAGCCATTTCCCGTACGCTCGCGCTCTCTTGATGGAAAAGTATCCTCTTTTCACATTGGCTCCCCATGTTGGAAGCATTGCTATGTAGATGCCTTTTTCCGCCGCTCTGTCAATCACGAAATCGACGTGGTCCCAATAGTCATATTCTATTTTATTTGCAGGATTGTTTCCCGGCGTGGTTAACGGCTGCGCGGGATTGTCATCTACAAGAGGGGCGTCCCAATATGCATTGCTCTCAGGAAGTGAATGAAGTAATGTTGCCTGAACAACGTTGAATCCTTTTCGCCTCCGGTTTTCCAGATATACTTCGACTTCAGCCCGGTTCAGATTTTTGAATAAAAGCCATGCCGTATCTCCCAGCCAGAAGAACGGCTTGCCGTTTTCGTGCTGAAGGAACCTGTTGTTTTCCGACACGACTAATCGTCCGTTGCTCCGGGGCTTACGGACCGCCGGACTTTGATAAGTCTCGCAGTGAAGTGTTGATAGTGCAGCGAATAATAATAGGCAGGTTATGATTTTTTGTCTAAGCATAGTTCTTACTCCTTTTTGGAAACATAAGCTTCAACAATATTTATAATGAAGATTAATCTCACGCTGCAACTCTTCGCGTCTTATTATATGTAAAATTGCCGCACTGTGCCATTAATCTGTAATATTTAGCTATTACTTTCCGGCGTAAGACCGGCCTTCAATGGTGAAAACAGGCATAAATAAGTTGCCGGTTAGAACTGGACTAAGAAAAATATGTTTTTAATAAAAAATGCACTTGACAGAAATTAATTCTTGGGCATTCTTATATAGGTGTTGTTTGATAAAAAGCGAGTGGTGGTATATTTCAGTTGAAAGGAGGCTCAAATGAAATCCGTGAAAAATTACAAATGCGCCCATGTTGTATTGTTGTGTGTTGTGGCTATTGCTGTTTTTGGTTATGTCAGTGGTGCGAACTCAAAACCTTCCAGCTACTCCCCGGTCGTAATCACTGAAGACTTTGAATCCGTTATGGCAAGGATGAAAGAGGCTAAGCCCGAAGTTATGAGTCGCCATATGGATTTGCTGAACGAAAGGTATGACTTGTCCGACATGTCGGTCCCGTGCGTTAAAATGTCTCGTGGAAAACCGATTCAGAGAGGGGTTCGTGTGAAACTGCCTGAGGGAATGACCTGGCAGAAGCTCGGAGAAATGACACCGGAAGAAATTCGCGAAAAAGATTTGTTCCCGAAAGGCTTTTTGCCGTTGCCTCATCCGAATCACGATGAAGGCGGCATGGTCTTCCCCCAGTTTGTGATAGATGAAATAAATAGCCAGGAAGCGCGAGACCTTACTCGTTTCGACCTTGACTTTGACCTGCCCGACCATTTTCTTCCGGAGTTCCCCGCGGCCATCTTTCTTACAACGCGTCCCGACCTCGGCGATGTTTCACAGGGGAAGGTTGTAACAATCGACAATTATTACGAGCTTTTTAATGGAATCCTTAATCCTAAACAGCTCGAAGGCCTTCGTTTATTAGTTACCCCGTTCCCGCAGCAGCAGTTCAATCAAACCGAAGACCGCCGCAGCGAGCGTCCGAGCAGAGGTGTAACCTGTTTTGATTGTCACTCCAACGGTCACACTGCCGCCCCCACGCATTTAGTCGGCGATATCCGACCACAGAAGTTCCGCCACCGCCTCGACACTCCCCCGCTCAGAGGCGTCAATATTCAGCGACTGTTCGGTTCGCAAAGAGCACTTAAAAGCGTCGAGGACTTTACCGAGTTTGAGCAGCGAGCGGCGTATTTCGACGGCGACCCCGTCATTGCCACCAAGAAAGGAGTAAATGTTCTTGAACGTGGAAGCCAGGTTCACTTCATGGCTGAATTCCAGGCGATTTTAGACTTCCCGCCCGCGCCGAAACTGGACATTTTTGGCAAGCTTGATGAAAGCAAAGCCACAAGAGCCGAACTCCGCGGCCAGGATGTATTTTTCGGAAAAGGAAAATGTAGCGTATGTCATACACCGCCTTACTACACTGATAATCTTATGCACAACCTGAAGGCCGAACGGTTCTACGAACCCCGAATGATAAACGGAAGGTATGCCTCCGCGGATGGGCCGATTAAGAGTTTTCCTCTTAGGGGAATAAAGGAATCCCCCCCGTACCTGCATGATGGAAGGCTGCTCACCTTGGAAGATACCGTAGAGTTTTTTAATCTGATGTCAGAAACTGAACTTACAGAGCAGGAGAAAAAAGATTTGGTGAAGTTTCTAAGGGCGCTCTAAGCGTTCATTAGGTTGCATAGCTGTGCAGGCCGGGAAAGAGTCTGGACAGGTTCACCCAAAGTAATGTTATAATGATAGCAGTCATTCCTGCGAGGGCCCAGATACTGTTAATGCGCGGATATTTTTTGCCGAACATATAACGGAAATGAAAATATCCGATATATACCAGCCACGATGCCAGCGACCATAGTTCTTTCGGGTCCCAATTCCAGTAATCTCCCCACGCCTTCTTACCCCAGTAACTGCCAAGGATAAGACCGAGTGTCAGCAAAGGAAACCCGACACAGACGATGCGGTACGTCGCATCTTCGGGCTTCAGGAGATTTTCGCCGGGCTTTGGATCCAAGTTGATTAGTTGGCAAATCGCCTGAAAAGTGGCCATTAACATAAACATATATGAGAACATATAAGCGGCGACGTGAGGTATAAACAGCCAGCTTTGCAGTGCCGGTGGCAGTTGCCGCGGCTCGGCATTAAAAATGAAGCCCGTAGGGAAAAGCACGATAATTCCGATGACCATATCTGCGGCATCGCTTCCCACATGTAACACTCGCCGGCAAAACAATGAGACCGGATAAATCATCCCCAGGCACAGAGACACCTCGAAGAGATTCTGCAAAGGCACGTGTTGGACCTGATACCAGCGATAACCGAAGGAAAAAACGGCGATTATAAATCCGAACACGTATAAAATGTGTCCGATTTTGCGGCGGCGCAGCACGCTCATCACGAACGCACACAGATATGCGGTAATGGTCGCATAAATCAACAAACCCTGAACTGTAAATTTAATTTCCATTTGTTAATACTTTTGGTTTTCTTTTTGCAAATATATGTCTTAGCCACAAATGCAGGAATACCCCGATGCCTAACATCCAGTAGCCTGCATAGACCGCCGCAAGACCCGTATCGGAAGTCACTGAAAGGATAGTATACCGTCCCTCTTCTTTGTCGTAATCGTGCTGATAAAAATGGTATCCTCCGAAATGGAGCGGGTGGTTTACTTCGATGTCCTTTTCGGCAACAGTCTTGTCTTCTTTAACGACCTCCAGCCTGCTTATATACTCGCTTATTACTCTGTGATAGCCTAATAAGAATTTGTCTCCGGGGCTTGAATGGCCGGGAAATCGCTCGAAGGCGTATTGGGTCGTTACTTCACCTTCGGGCGATGTGAACCGAACCACTAATGCCGGATTAGAGTCGGCCCCTGGGTCGTCGCTGATGATTTTTTTATCATCTTCGATGGTTATCCTGAAGTTCTCGACCACCTGCAGAATTTTCATCGTCCCGAACTCCGGCCCAAGAGAATATTCGACCTCTGCCTCGACGGGAAACCTCCATCTTTGCCCGTCTCTGCTGTGAATCTGTAAATAGGCGGGCTTATAATATTCTGTTTCAAAGTCTTTAAGTTTTATCTGAAACGGCAGCTCTTTTATAAAGCCGTTTTCCGTTATCACATGATTTTCCGAGCGTCCCTCGAAGATTATCATCCTCCCTTTTGTAATTTTATCGATGCCGAAAAGTTTTTTCTGCAGCTTATGCCCCGCCTGCGATGCCCACATCGAGCCGGCGAGAACAAGTATACAGCCGGCATGTATCAACAGCAGCCCCGGCACACGAACCAGTCTTCGAAATACCGTAAAACCCGCCGCCAGCAGCAATATAAAAACGAACCAGTAAACTGTTAGTGGAATGGTATTAAAGAATCTTTGTGCTCGCTCAGACCCGACGAACGCTCCGTAGATAGACAGAAAAACCAGCGCCATAATTACCACCAGCCCGAACCACATTACTGTCCGTCTGTATCTTTTCACTGGTTTTCCGTTCTGCTCATTCATAAACTCAGAAAGATTATCCCTCCTCGTTTGTTATTTGCAAGGATATTTACAGATGTACCCGCCAGGCTTGTCTTTTGTTCGGCGTTTTCACCACCAAGTCAAGCCCGAAATCAATAGCTTTCTTTACAGATTTTTGTTATCTTAACATCACGCTGAACGCTACACGCTAACCACTGTACTCTATTCACTAAATACTATATACTAACGACTAAATACTATCTTATGAACAAAGGCTTTGTATATTTCGTTGGTGCCGGCCCCGGCAGGGCGGATTTAATTACCGTCCGCGGCGCCGATGCCCTCAAAAAAGCTGACTGCATAATTTACGATAAGCTGGCCAACCCCGCTTTACTCAAATTCGCGCCTCCCGACGCCGAGATTATCCACGTACCCAAGCGCATAGGCAAAGGCTCATTCACCCAGCAGGAAATTAATAGACTGCTTGCTGAAAAGGCATCTGAAGGCAAAACCGTTGTTCGTCTAAAAGGCGGCGATCCCTGTATCTTTGGCAGAATTGCAGAAGAGCTTGCCGTTCTTCTTGAGGCCGGAATCGATTTTGAAATAATCCCCGGCCTGACCGCTGGCATCGCAGGCCCAGCTTATGCTGGCATAATACTTACCGACAGGGACTTCAGTTCTCAGGTAACCTTTGTGACTGGCCGCGAGGCCGAAGGCAAACAACAAAGCAAAATCGACTGGCACCTGCTCGCCCGCTTCTCCGGTACGATTGTCTTTTACATGGGCGTTGGCAATCTCGGTTTAATTGCCGATAAGCTTATGGAAAACGGTATGTCGCCCGATACGCCGTCCGCTGTAATCGCTAATGCCACTTTCCCGGCACAAAAAGTCGCGAAAGCCGTTCTCAGTAATATAAGTGATACGTGTGAGCAGCAGGGCGTTGAGCCTCCCGCAATAATCATCATCGGCAAAGCCGCCGACAGTAGTGAAAAGCTCAACTGGTTTATACAAAAGCCGTTGTTCGGCAAAAATATTGTCATAACGCGCGACATTTCAGGCAACGAGGATTTTGCATCCATGATTATCGACCGCGGGGGAAACCCTGTGGAGTTCCCGACGATAAAAATAAAACCGCTCACACATAAAAACGAATTCGTACGCACACTTACAGAAATATCTGAATACCACTGGCTCATCTTCACCAGCGCTAACGGCGTATCGATATTCTTCGACGCCATAAAGTCTCTCGATAAAGATGCCCGAGTCTTCGGCTCTGCCAAAATTGCTACCATCGGAGAAAGAACTGCCGCCAGGTTGTCCGAGTTTGGCATAAAAGCCGATTTTGTTCCAAATGTCTTTACGAGCAAAGAGCTTGGCTTGCAGCTAATCGCCCACACGAACTTACAGGATAAAAAGGTTCTGCTACTTCGTTCAAAACTTGCTTCCGATGAGCTTAGTGTGATTTTGGAAAAAGCTGGAGCCAAAGTTGATGATATTGCCGTTTATAATATTGTGAACCAAAAAGGCGACAGTGACCGGCTCATTGAAGAAATCAAGAACAATCGAATCGACTGGCTCACATTCGCCAGCCCGTCTTCTGCGAACAGTTTTGTCGAGCAGATACCTCTCAAGCTGATAAATTCAAATAGGCTCAAAGTTGCATCAGTCGGCCCGGTGACTTCTGAACGTCTCCGAACACTCGGAGTCAAAGTTGATGTCACCGCTGAAGACCACACCCTTGAAGGTCTGCTCGATGCAATAGAAAAAATATATAAAGGTATATGAATATTAAATAAGAATTTCGGATTTCTCCGAAGGAGTAATTTATGTCTTTTCCGAAAATCAGATTACGTCGTCTGCGAACCAGTGATGCGATGCGAAGACTTGTTTGCCAGACCACTTTAAGCGTTGATGATTTTGTTTATCCCTTATTCGTAAAAGAGGGAACGGGTCTAAAAGAGCCAATAAAATCGATGGCCGATTGTTTCCACTTTTCACCCGACACCATTGCCGCCGAGGCCGCTGAAGTCGCCTCACTTGGCATACCCGCTGTCTTGCTATTCGGCCTGCCTGCGAAAAAAGATGAAAAAGGCTCACGTGCCTGGTCTGAAGACGGCGTAGTCCAGCGCGCTGTTAGAGAAATTAAGAAGGCAACACCCGAGCTTCTTATCATTACCGACGTCTGTCTTTGCGAATACACCGACCATGGCCATTGCGGCCTGATTAGAGACGGTAAAGTCGATAACGATGCAACCTGCGAATTACTGGCAAAAATGGCACTCTCCCACGCTCAGGCCGGCGCCGATATAGTCGCCCCCTCCGATATGATGGACGGCCGGGTAAGGTACATTCGTGAGGCCCTTGAGGAAAACAATTTTAAAGATGTGGCGATTATGTCTTACGCCGCCAAGTACGCCTCCGCCTTTTACGGCCCATTCAGGGACGCCGCCGAATCCGCTCCGTCCTTTGGCGACCGCAGAAGCTACCAGATGGACCCACCTAACGCCGACCAGGCAATGGCCGAGATAGCACTCGATATCGAAGAAGGCGCCGACATTGTTATGATAAAACCCGCCCTTGCATATCTGGACATAATCTATCGAGCGAAACAACGTTTCGATTGCCCCATCGCCGCCTACAACGTCTCCGGCGAATATATGATGCTAAATTCCGCCGCCGATGCAGGCTTAATAGATAAACAAAAAGCAATGATGGAAACTCTCTACTCCATCAAACGCGCCGGTGCAAATATCATTATTACTTACTTTGCCAAGGACATAGCTCGGTCGCTGTCAAAATAAGCTTATGCTCTTGTGCTCTTTTTTACAAACAACGAACAAATAATAATCCTCTTGAGTAAATACGGTAGTGCCCGTATGATTGGGCAGTGCGTTTAAGAATACAGCGTGTCGATCTACCTCGTGAGATGATTCTTAATCTTATGGGGTTAATTTAAGGCAGTATATGTAATGTTAAGTAACCGAATACAGGCGTTTATATTTGTTCTTCCTGTTTTTCTTATCTCTTTAAGTATTCACGAGCTTGCCCACGCCTGGGTGGCGTATATATTTGGTGACGACACGGCCAAGAGAATGGGCCGGCTTACATTAAATCCGATGGCCCATATCAGTGTCTTTGGCACGATTCTTATGCCTCTTCTGACTGGCTTCGGCTGGGCCCGGCCGGTACCCGTAAGCTTTGAAGTCCTTAACAAAAGGCAGATATTCGGTGTTGCAGTTGCAGGCCCGGCTTCAAATATCTTACTGGCTCTTGTTTTAGCTGGCGCCTTTCACGTTTTTCGATTGCGTGCGATTCCGCTGGTTGGTAATTATGTTTTACTTGCCATACTGGTCAATTTTGTACTGGCTGTTTTTAATCTTCTTCCGATACCGCCCCTTGACGGTTCGAGAATGGTTTATGCCAGCTTGAAATCTCAGAGCGCCGCCGAAGCGTATAATAATTTTTCACGGTACGGATTGTTCATATTTATCGGGTTCCTGATGCTCGGTGGATTTGATTATGTTATATGGCCTGCGGTGGGAGTGTTATACTCTTTGCTCGGCCTGCCTTCGCCGGCCTTATAAGGAAGCCGTATAGTCTTAAGGAGTTTTTAG